>JBCDFX010000084.1:0-12041 GCA_039177155.1 Cyanobacteria bacterium P01_H01_bin.119 | reverse complement strand
CCCTACTTCACGGTCGCCAAACAAAAGATATCTCAATAGCCTTAAAACCAGTCAATACAAGGTCATCATCCCCTGCTTTAGCTGCTAAGCTAGAACGCTCAAAAGTCAAAACAAACCCAGCCCCCGGCCCCTCTGCAAACGCTGTCGCGTGGACATGGGCCGGCATTGGGCAACTTAGCGCCGGGCTAATCCATTTAAGGCTGCTTTACCCGGAATTAGCCGTGCTTGACCCCTGGATTGGGGTTTGCGCAGCCGTTCTGGCCTCTGGGTTTTACTATGGCCGCTGGCGACGTTGGGGATGGCCCGCTGGCCCTTGGCATAAAGCGGCGATCGCCCTGCCGCTAGCCGCTGCCCTATTTGGATTGGGCACTGATGCCCATAGCCTAAACCTGTGGGTAACTGCCGGATTCTATGGCGGCATTGCGTGGCAATCGCGGCGAATTCGACTGTCTTATCTCAGTGCAGCACTGATTGTGCTAGCCATCTATCAATGGCTGTTTGAGCGCGGCATTGGTGATGTTTTAGCCTACAGTCTGCCCATCGGCGCTTGGCTACTCTATATCGCCCAGATCGATTCCCGCTTCCAAAACCGTCAGCATCTGCAACAGCGTCACTGGCTAAGGATTGTAGCTATGGGGCTGATTTTAGGGGTGGGATTAGTGAGCAATCGCTGGACAGGTATTCCGGTTGGGATATTAAGTCTGGGCGCAATCGGCTTTGGGCTAGCGCTGCAGGTACGGGCCTTTTTATATAGCGGCACAATCGTTCTGGTGCTAAACGTGCTCAATCAGCTGGTTTTGCTCAATTCAGAATTTCCGCTGACCAAATGGATTATCGGCATGGTGGTAGGAATTCTACTGATCTGGATTGCCGCTGACTTTGAGCGCCGCCGCGAACAGTGGTCAACCCTTGCCCAACGCTGGCAAGACATACTTAACCGCTGGGAATAGGCCGTTAGGGCGCATCATCAATTAAAACCATAATGCTTCCGGTATGAGCATTACCGCGCCCGCCACGCATAAAAAACTAGGGACTGAAACACCTTCCGCATAAAGACTTGACCGCTAAATAATGACAGCCCCTAGGACAATGCATTAAAAATTACGATTTTCATTGGCGATCGCTAATAAATCCTTTAAGTTAAGATTAGGTTAAAGGATAGCTTCTACTCTCAATGAGAAGTGCAATAGAACGAGCACTCTAAAGCATTTGCTTTGCGAACAACCTAGCGATCTATTTGCTTAAGGCTTTTCTTATGAGCAGTCTAGACATCTAGCTTTATAGCTAACAACTCTTGACTCAGACTATCCCTAAGATGCAAGTTTCTAAGGCGGATTTTGCTGCAAGTTACAGCGCTTCAGACTGTTCTCCCACAATCACTAACATCAAAAACTTACCAAATCCTTTCTCACTCAGGATGCCAACTGATGACAAACGATAATCTCCATAACTATCTCTACCCCAAAGCAACCTATCACGGTCAAGTAACACCAGCCCATCTCGCCTTTAACGACCATCTGCAAGAGTTTTCCCAGCGGGTAAGCTACATCGCAAACTTGCAAACCGCTGGCAAACTCTCCGCTGAAGATGCCTTTCAGCGGGTGCAAACGCTTTGGAACCGCCTGAGCCAAACCACACAAACGCTAAAACTTGACCCCAGAGATGCTTGATGAAACCTGGCGATCGCGTCCGGCTTAAGCAACCGTTTCAACCTGAAGCCAAACTGTTAAGACGCTACACCTGTGCAGACGTTGTGGGATTGATACCGCCCGATCGAGCCTGCATTGACATGCCAGGCGAAGTAATTGTTACGCTCTACGATTTAGAACTTGACCAGCCCTATCTAGATGAAAAAGGCATTCAGCCTTTTTATAGCTTTAGAACCGATGAGGTAGAACTGATTCAGGCCGATTAGAATTCGTTAAGCTCGATATCAAAGAGTATTTCGCCATAGTCGGCATTACAGCAACTGCTATGACCTCGCTTTTAGATCAACCCATCGAGCAGCGCTTTATCCACACTGGCGTCAGCTGGCAAAACTTTAAAGCAATTCAGAGCGGCTTTACTGCTCTCCCCGGTGTCCGGCTGTTCTATTACCAAGGAGAGCTTGAGATTTTGTCTACCTCTCCAGAACATGAAATTGTCAAAGGCAATCTTGGCTATCTGCTAGAAGATTACATGCTTGATCAGGGGCTGGAATTTATCTCTACCGGATCTTTTTCTCAAGAGAAAGAAGCGATCGCTTCTGTTCAGGCAGACGAGTCCTATTGCTTTGGGGCCAAAAAGCCCGTTCCGGATTTGGCCATTGAGATTGTGATGACCAGCGGCGGTCCCAGCAAGCTAAAACGCTACCAAGCGCTTGGCGTCCAGGAAGTCTGGTTTTGGGAAAATAGCGAAATCAAGATTTATCAGATGCAACAGGCAGAGTATCAAGATATTGGCCAAAGCAGATTTATTAAAAACCTTAATTTTAATCATCTGGCCAAATGTGCAGCTATTGAGTCACGGGCTCAGGCTGTCAAAACATTCCGAAGCGGTCAATTGTGAATTAAACCACAGCTCAAAGCCAAATTATCTTAGCTCCGGATTTGTACTGGCATAACTAGATAAGTCATCTTAAACCCTCCCAAGGGCGTCAAAATAGCGGGGCTCGTAGCGGTATTACACTGTAGCTGCACCTCCGCACTGGGCAGCACCTTGATGCCGTCGAGCAGATAACGCACGTTAAAGGCAATCTCTAAATCTTCTCCCGTAATTTGGGCAGGAATTTCTTCTCGTCCGCTGCCGACGTCTTGGGCTTCAACCGAGATCGCAAGGGTTTGAGCCCCGCTATCTAGCGTCAGCTTAACGATATTATTTTTTTGTTCTGCCAGCACGGCGATCCGCTCAAGAGCAGTGGCAAACTGTCTGCGATCGAGGGTCATCTGCCGCTCAAACTTTCGAGGAATCAGCTGGCGATAGTTGGGATACTGGCCCTCCAGCAGCCGAGTGGTGATCTTTTGGCCGCCCATATCAAAAATCACTTGGGTTTGATCAAACTGAAGCGCGATCGCCTCTGTAGCCGGATAGCTCTGAAGAATTCGCTCAACCTCCCGCATGGCTTTGCCGGGAATAGTTACATCCATTGCTTGGCCATCATTGTCTCCATCCACCGGATTTTGATCGTCTTCGGTTTGTACGACGGCCAGGCGATGGCCATCGGTTGCCGCAAATTCCAGTGACTCAGTAGAGCTGATCAGATGTACGCCGGTCAGCACCTGTTTGGTTTCATCGGCACTGGCAGAAAATAATGTGCCTCTCAATCCCTCAATTAAGGCCTCTCCTGAAAGCTTACTCACCGTTCCCCCCTCAATGGTAGGCAAATTGGGATAGTCTTCAGCGCTGAGGCCTCGCACCTGGTAATGTCCGGAAGAACAGGTCACCAACACCGTCGCTTCATCGTCTTCTAGCTCGATAGAAATTTCTTCATTTGGTAAACGCGCCACAATATCCCCCAGCAGCTTGGCGGGTAGGGTCAATATGCCGCCCACATCTACAGCAGCTTCAAAGCGGGTGGTAATGCCCAAACTCTCATCAAACCCGACCAGGCTCACCCGCTGATCTGTTTCATCCGCTGTAACCAGCACATTGGCTAGCACGGGTCTACTGGGGCGAGACGGTACCGCACGGCTAACGACCGATAGGTGGGTATTGAGCTCACTTTGGGGGCAAACGAATTTCATAGTAATCCCGGCTGAAGCGAATAGATGAAATCCTAGCACCCCCCTTTAAGGGATTCAATTAATCCAATAGCCTTTAGATTTGATTCTTCTGGATCGGAAAAGATTTAAAAAATATAGTCGTAGTAGAAGCTGTGGAGATTGGGGAGAGCGATCGCGATCGTTTGTTCAGCAAGGGTTTTAGCCCATATCGATCTGTGGAGAAGCTGTTTAAAACAGTGGGGCTTTTCCCCTGACGCTAAGCCGGGTTGAAGTATTCCCCGGCGATCGCTCCCTTTTCCCCAATTTACCCCGTCAATTGTCCACAGAAAAATTGAGGTTTTCCCCAGAGATTGAACCTCAAACTTTTCAACAATCTTTATAAATCAGGCCACCGTAACCAATAAATGCGCTAATTTGCCGGAATCTGAGCGGATAATCGCTCACTTTTGCCCAAATCTTCTATCATTTGGCTTTGATTCAGCGTGTCAGCGATCGCAAGAGAGGTTTGGTATGGCCCCAGCAAATCAGTCTGAATTGCCCACCCTACCTATGTCTACAGATTTGGAAGGGGCGGCGGCCCTAGATGCGGTCTCTATGACCGATACCTATGCAGAGCACTTGATGGGCGAGTTGTTTCAAGATGTGGATGCTCTCCTAGAGTCACCTGGCGCGATCGCTCTGGTTGATCCCCAGTCTGACGATGCTCTAGATGCTAGTCCTGGAGAGGCGCTAATTCCCGTTTCCACCGCGCTGGATTTGCCTCCAACGCTGACCTTAGCCGAGCAGACAGCTGATATTGTTAAGTCTCGCTTCCGCTGGTTTCAGCGGCCTGCTGTATGGATGATGGGCGGAGCCGCCTGTATGTCTGTGCTGTTAACTGTAGGGCTGTGGTGGGCCAACCAGCAGTCCGCCACCCAACCAGCGCTGGTGCCTGCCGCGACACCTAAAACGCCCGCAGAACTCAAAGCCGAGTCAGATCAGCAGTTTTTGCAGTATTTGGGGCGATCCCTAGAGGTAATCGATGTTCAAGCTGCAGAGCAAGCTCAGGCCACGGCTCCTGGTTCTCAAGTAATGCCGTCGGTGGCGGTCAACACCGTTCCGCCAGGAGCGTTACCCCCGCTGCCGGGGACTGCTGCGGCTAACGCCAATCAGGCGACAGCGCCCAACGTGATTGAGCGGATTTATGTGCCTGTTTATCAGCCGCCTCAAACCACTGCCGCCGCAGCTCCGGCTCCGAGCGCAGTGGCTCCAGCTCCAGCCACCACCACCCCAGCAAATGTAGCTGCCACTGTGACCCATGTGCTGGTTGGGGTGCTAGAACTAGGCGATCGCTCCGCCGCGCTGTTTGAAGTCAATGGAGTGCCCCAGCGAATTTATGTCGGGCAAAATATTGCCGCCAGCGGTTGGACACTGGTTTCTGTGGCAAATCAAGAAGCCATCATTCGACGCAATGGCGATGTACGATCGGTGTTTGTAGGGCAGCAGTTCTAACGTTGCTCAATCTATCAGTCGCCAAGCAGCTAGCAGCGCAGGGCAAGGAGATCCGCAATGGGCGTATTTGAAGACTTCAGTCGGTTTTTAGAAACTCGCCTGGATGAGTTTTTACGGGCGAATCCCCATCTGGAGCTGCTCGCCCTCGAAGACCAACTGCGAGGCCAAGAGGAAGACGCCATCAATTTACTCGGGGATCTTAAGCGCCGAGAGACTCAGTTAGAAGCCGAGATTTTATCGACAGCACAAGAGGTGAAGCGCTGGCATGAACGCATTGCCAAAGCTAGAGCCGCTAATCGACTCGATTTAGTTGAACCCGCCCAAGCGCGGGAGGCGGCGCTCTTGCGCCAGGGTAACCATCTCTGGGGACAGATGAAGGGCGTCAAAACTCAAATGCAGCAAACCCGCGAACTGCAAAAACAAATTCACGGTAAGCGCCAAGAACTCAAAGTTAAAATTGCTCAAGCTGAGGCCGAAAGAGCAGCGGCACAGGCCACCTCTAGCTATGAGTCTGCTGCTCGCTGGGGCAAAACAGACTGGTCCCAATCCGCCCGCTATAGCAGTTTTAATCGCCCGGTCGATCCTCTCGAAGAAACCTTTCAGCGCTGGGAAACGGAAGAAGAACTAGAAGATTTGAAGCGGCAGATGGGACGATAAGCGCGTGATTATTCAGAATTTATCGGTCGTTTTTGAAAATTCGTGGCAAAATTCAAAACATTCTGCCAGATTTCTACCACAATGACCCTTGCTGATTCTTATCGTGCCCTTGGCCTGCGGGAAAGCGCTGCTTTTAAGGCGGTAAAAGGAGCCTATCGCCAGTTGGCTCGCCAGTATCACCCTGATACCAATGCGGGAGATGAGCAGGCTAAAGTGCAGTTTATTCGTGTGACAGAGGCTTACCGAGAGATTGTGCAGGCGGTGCAGCCGACTGAACTGGTCAAAAACGCGCCGACTGAATCCGTCAGTGATTTCTCCGGTGAGCTGTCCGATGGTGCTGAGCTAATGCCTCAGGTGCAGGTTAATCCGGCCCTATCCAATGCTGAGCAGCAGTTAAAACAGAGCCTCTATCCTCAGCTACAACGCCTGTTTCGCCAGCGCCGATTGCCCCGCGCGATCGCTTTGGTGGAAGGGCTGGCCCAGCGATTGCCCAAGGACTCGGAGGTCAAACAGTGGCAGGCCATTACTTACGAGCGCTGGGGACGAGACTTAATTGCCCAGTATCAATTTTCTAAAGCTCGCGTTTATTTGAAAAAAGCTTTAGCGACCGATCCATACAATAAATCCTTGTGGCACGAAGTCAACCGAGATTTTTTCTTGCTCGATCAAACCCTGGCTTCTTTAAGAGCAGAGGTGTTAGAGGCCCAAACGTCCCAGGCTGAGTTAGAAGTGCGGTAGCTTTAACGGGCGAAGGCTACGGCTCGCTGCCGAATAGCCGTTAAATTTTCGCTTAGGTTACTGCGTAGGTGACTCTCAATTAGGGCCATTGGCATCGCTAAAGGCGGCTGAACCAGAAGTTCGTAGGATAGTTGAGTAACCGGGTGCTCTTCTGTTCCCAAATGGGTAAGGCGCCAGGCACCCTGAAATAGTTTGAAATCGCCCTCTACCATTTTAAAGCCCAGCTCGTGGGGAAAGCGCTCATACATATCCAGCACGACCCGCGCGCAGAATTGAATATTGAGAAAGCACTGAGCGCCGATCTGCTCCAATCGAATACCGCCTGCGGGGTGAGGCAATCGCTTACTTTTTGTCAAATTAGGAATAAACGTTGCCAGTCCGTCATAGTCGGTCAGGATTTGCCATACAGACTCTAGGCTTCGGGGAATTTGAATCGTTGCTGTAATCTGACGCTGTCGCCCTTCCAGCTTTTTGCTGCTGAGATGGACCAAATTGCGTTCTTGAGCTGACAGGTGCTGAGCACCTGCCGCCAAAGATTTTGACACTGAAGATTTCAGAGTTTCACGATCCTGAGCCATGGATTTTGATGTCGATGCCGCTTCGGATGACGAGAAATTAGAGGTTGACTGTTTAGAAAACTTGTTGGGAAATTCAAAAATCCGCACTGCTACCAACCTACCATGCTTAAGTATATCGACTTATTAACGGTTATCCTCAGCCAATGGGTTGAAAAGCTGTTGGCTGACCGCTAATCTCGATGACGATAAATCGAAACTGCTAGACACTCATATAGCCTAGCCTGCAGGACTGACGAATATATCCGTAGATTTGCCACAGTTTTGCTCTCAAAACTAGCAGAGAGCTTTATCGCTCTCCGGCGCGTTTAGACTGTCTACTGCAATCGGGCAGAAGATTTTAGGTAAGCCTTTAAATCTCTTTAAATCTTCTGGGCTAATGGAATCCCTTCGTCCTTTTCTGCCGACCCAGGTTAAATTGAATAGTGCAAAAGAACTATTTAATGTCAATGCGCTAATTGAGTTGCCTGTCCGCCGCTTACGATCTTTTAAGGCTCCACTGACCCCGTTCAAGGTTTTTCTATGGATACTTCAAGTTCTGCCATCGTCATTGGCACCGTTAAGGGACCTGGTGACGACAGCAACCAGTATGTATTTATTACAGCTAACAATCGTCAGGTCAAAATTGGCGAATTTGTCTATTACGAAGCGATCGCTCCTGATAGCCCCAATCAGCCGCTGCAAATTCTGGGCAAGATTTCAGCCCGTCGCCTGATCGACCATTTACCCGATCGCATTTTTGCAGACACTCAGATTAGCCCCGATACCATTGCCGCTCTGGTTGGTTTTGCTTACCCCAATCCCGAAATCTATGAGGTCACTGTAGATGTGATCGGCTATTTTTCTAAGGTGCTGGGCTTTATCAACCCCCGTATCACCCCTGATCCGGGTGCCAAGGTCTTTTTGGCCGACGATCAGACGCTCCGCCAGGTGATTAACAAAAAGGCTCCAGGTGAGGTAGGCGCAGCCCATGTGGGCTCACTCTTGCTGCGCCCCGACAGCGCCGTGCCCGTCGCTTTGGATGTCAAAGCGTTGGTGAGCACCCATATGGCGATTTTGGCCGGTACCGGCTCAGGGAAATCTTATACGGCTGGGGTTTTGATTGAAGAGCTGCTTGCGCCGCATAACCGGGCTGCGGTGCTGATTTTTGATCCCCATGGAGAATACGGCACGCTCTCAGATATGCGCGGTCATCCTACTTTTAGCGCCGCCGATGGATATAGCCCGGAGGTCAAGGTAATGACCCCGGCAGATATTCGGATTCGGATGTCGTCTTTGGACTATCACGATGTGCTAACGCTGCTGCCAAATATGAGCGATCGCCAGCAGGCCATTCTAAATAAGGCATTTACTATCTTGCGTAAACATCGTAAGGGCGACTACCGCTGGGACGCTCAAGACTTGATTTCAGCCGTTTATGAGGCGGATCAAAGTGAAGACGACGAGGGCAATCTAAAAACAGGCTCTTCGGCCCCAGCGATTGAATGGAAGCTGGAAAAACTCAGTCGCTCGGACTATTTTCACCGGGTCGATCACCTAGCGCCCAAAGATCTGTTTGAACCGGGGCAGGTCACTGTTCTGCAAATGAATGAAATCAGTCAGGAGGAGCAGCAGGTGATCTGCGCGGCTGTGCTGCGTCAGTGCTACCAGGCTCGCATCAATACCGAGCGCGATCGTATCGACACCAGCGATGAAAACTACCTGCCCTATCCCGTATTTATTTTGGTGGAAGAGGCTCATCGCTTTGCCCCGGCCCACGAACCCTCTCGCTGCAAGCAGATTTTGCGCACGATTTTGAGCGAGGGTCGTAAGTTTGGTATGGGCGTTGGCCTGATTACCCAGCGACCCGGCAAGCTCGACTCCGATGTGCTGTCTCAGTGCATGAGCCAGTTTTTAATGCGCATTGTTAATCCGGTGGATCAAGATAGTCTCAAATATGGCGTTGAAGCTGCTGGACGTGACTTACTGAAAGAGCTGCCCGCCCTCACGAAAGGTCAGGTAATTATTTCGGGCGCGTGCGTCAATACGCCTGTGCTCTGTCAGGTGCGTCAGCGGCTCACTCAGCACGGCGGCGAAACGATGGACGCTCCCTCAGCCTGGCAGGCCCATTTTCAGACTCATCATCAGCGATCGCGCCAGATCGCCAGCGCTCCAGTGGGACGCCCCGCTGCCGAAACCTTTAACGGCATCAGCATTGACTAAGGGCTGGCACCCGTTAGATTGTTAAATGCTACAGAATTATTGACTTTGCCGCTCTAGAGAGACTAAAGAACGGTTACCAATAAGATAGATGATGGAGTTATCTTTAGGCCAGGGTTTCCGGGCAGTATCCTAGCCCCGTAACAAACTGGTCACGGAACGCCTCAATCTCTTCGCGGTCGGGACAGCCGTGGGATACCACCGCAACCTGGTATCGGCGCATCACATCTACGGGGGCTTGACCCGTCTCTAATCCCCAGAGCGCCATGCGGACGCGAATGCCGGGCTCGTAGGGAATGCCCAGCTCATCACAAAAGGCGCGAAAATCCTCAGCGGCTTTGTCTGCAACCCCATCGTTAAGTTTCACTTTCACAACCCATCCGTCTATCTGGTGAATCACCGTCATAAACTCAAGGGGTAAGTGAGCAGCCGTGTGCAGATGCTCGACCACGCGGATGGTGAGACTGGCGTTTGCAAGGTAGTAAAGGAGTTCCATCTCGTCCTTGGGAGGTTATCCGGTGGGTGATACAGTTTCATTGTTGCGAATCCCTTAAAAAGCTAGTAGGGGAGAAGCCCCCGCCTTTGCTAAGGGGTTCTCCCCATGTTTCCCCGGTAGTTTTGAGTCAGCATCGAGCTTTAAGTCCCCATAGTCTTGAATTTTTCAATCAGAACTCGCGCAGTGCCTATATTTCTGACGTTGTTTCCGCTATGAATTCCGCCCAGTCTCAGCCTTCTCCACAGGCCGAAGATGATCAATCTACCCAGACCTTGGTTGATCCAGATTTGCAGCGGGCGGCCTATTTTTATCATCTGCCGCCGGAGCGTATTGCCCAAAACCCAGTCTCTCCCAGGGATGCTGCCCGACTAATGGTGGTTTCAAATCCAATTGACCATCAAAATCGCTATTTTTGGGAGCTGCCTGAGCTACTCAAGCCGGAAGATTTGCTGGTGCTCAATGACACGCGGGTAATCCCTGCTCGCCTCTACGGGCGGAAGCCGGAGGGGGCGCAGGTTGAAATTTTGCTGCTGGAGGAGCAGGCTCATCAGGTCTGGTCAGCCCTGGTAAAACCGGGTCGACGACTTAAGCCAGGAACAACCATTCACTTTGGCGGCACTCCCGATGCGCCGGAGATGATTGCTCAAGTGCGCAGTACAGATATGGCTACCCACGGGCGTATTTTGCACTTTGAAATTCCTAGCGGTCAGCCCTTTGAGACGGTACTGACTCAATTGGGAACGGTGCCCCTGCCGCCCTACATCACCCAGACCCAAGCCGATGCCGATCGATATCAAACCGTCTACGCCGAGCATATGGGCGCGATCGCGGCTCCAACTGCGGGACTGCACTTTACCCCTGAATTATTTGAGCGGCTGGCTGCGGGGCAGATTAACTGTGCCCGTATTACGCTCCACGTGGGGGTGGGCACGTTTCGACCAGTAGAGGCTGACACCATTACCCACCATGCAATGCACGGTGAGTGGCTGCACGTGTCTCAGCAGACCGTTGACCAAATTCGAGCTACCAAAGCTAAAGGAGGCCGGGTGATTGCTGTAGGCACCACGGTAACCCGGGCCCTGGAAGGAGCTGCCCAATCGGGGGAGCTAAAGCCAATGCGCGGCAAAACCAACTTGTTTATTTATCCTGGCTATCGGTGGCGCGTAATTGATGGACTGATTACCAATTTTCATTTGCCGGAGTCTAGTTTGCTAATGCTGGTCAGTGCGCTAATCGGTCGGCAGCGGCTAATGGCGTTATATCAGGCGGCGATCGCAGCGGACTATCGCTTCTATTCTTTTGGGGATGCCATGTTGATTCTTCCGGAGGCCCGAACAGCCCCATCCCCAGCAAATGCCGTCCAATATTAAAGGGTCAGCGCCATTTCTGTGGATGAACCGACCGCTGAGCCAGAGTAAACTAGCCCTCGACGGGTATCTAGGGTCAAAATGGTGCCGTCGCGAATGGTTTCTGTGGCGTTTTTTACGCCCACAATTACAGGAACGCCTAATCTCAAGCCAATCACCGCTGCGTGGCCTGTTAGACCGTCATCCTCAGTAACGATACCGCTCGCCCGCCGAATGGCATCGACAAAATCTGCGCTGGTGTGGGGCACTACTAATATTTCTCCAGGGTTGAAGTCTGTCACATCTAGACCGCTGTGGGCGACCCGTGCCCGTCCGCTTACGGTTCCTTCACCCACACCCACGCCGCGACCCAGCACCGCCGTTACCAATTCAACCTTAATCAAATCAGTTGAGCCAGAAACGCCCTGTAGTGTCCCTGCCGTCATCACCACTAGGTCACCGTCGTGGAGCAAGGCTTTTTCCTGGGCTACATTCATTGCGGCCTTAAAGGTTTGCGCTGTAGAAGACAAATCGACGACTAATAGCGGTCTGACACCCCACACCATCTGCAAACGGCGCGCCACATTTACATCGGGTGTCACAGCCAAAATGGGAGAATGGGGCCGAAACTTAGAGACGTTGCGGGCGGTAGCCCCAGTTTTTGTTAGGGTCATAATGGCTGCGGCCTGGAGCTGATGAGCAATCCGTCCGACGGCCTGACTAATAGCATTGGGAATAGCGCGGGAATGGCTGTGGCGATCGCGATTCCAGTTGACATTTTCTTGCTCGGTGCGGAGCGCAATCCGGGCCATGGTCGCCACCGCTTCCACTGGATAAT
>JBCDFX010000083.1:0-12075 GCA_039177155.1 Cyanobacteria bacterium P01_H01_bin.119 | reverse complement strand
TTCAGCCCGATCAAAACGTTTTATTGTCGTTCACGCTGCCAGAAACCGGGGTTTTGGCAAAATCCCAGTTTCTCTGCTCAAGGCATCCCAAACTTCAGACCAACTCAAAGACCTCGGAACGCGATCGCATCCCAATGCCAGACTTCTTAATGATAGACTTAACGAGATTACAATAAGACCTATGTCAAGACCAATAAGACTCAATACTGACTTCTTTAAGTAAGACCCTGAGCCCTCAGCCAGCGAGTCAGTGACAGTTCGAGTCTCTAAAGCGATCGCTCCAGAGCTGCCAATATTCTGGTACAGGTTCTTTTATGCGATCGCCCATCGAAGTGAAGCTGATGAACTGTGAAACCAATTATTAGGTCTTAAAATTAGACTAATTAATAGTATTGAAGGACTCAATTTATTTTTTCTGAGTCCTGCAATAAGACTAGCTCTCTTATGCGAGCGATACTGGATGCGGTGAGCAATCTAACCAAAGCAATACTATTTCGATTCTTTCGCTAATGGGGGCTGCTTAGGATAGGGAGTCTGCTGCTGGCTAAAAATTTGTTTGGCCCGTCGAGTCAGGTCGCTACGATAGGCCGGCTCGTCGCGAGCATCCATTGGGTATGCCTTGAGTTTAAGGTGAGTGCCCCAGGGTTTCTCTGCTATCACAACGTTGATAGGAAGCTTAAGTTGGGTATAGCGGCTGCTGTAGGCCGCTTCGTAGAGAATATGAACAACGGTTTCAACATCAACATGGTGGTCAAAATAGAAATCTGTAACCACTTGGGCCTCAAGTTGTCCGCTGTTGGCATTGGAAATCGCTTCTGTCCAGGTCTTGCTGTGGGGAATGGTGATGGTGTCATCATCAAAAGTTTGCAGGCGAATACCCCGTAGCCCATAGCTGATGATTTCTCCGCTGTCTTCACCAATACGAACGCGATCGCCCACCCGGTAGGGCGCTTCAAACAGCGCTACCACACCAGCAATAATTGCGGTGACGTAGTCTTTAAAGGCAAATCCCAAGGCCACTGCGATTGTGCCGGTCAGCGCTAAGAGGTTTTGTTGAGACAGATTTAGAAATAAATTAATCAAATAGCCGATGACTACCAGCAAAATAAACCCTTTCCAAAAGGGAACCGACTGCTTAATCAGCAAACGAAACCGTCGGGGAACTCGCTCTGATAACCAGTCCGTAAAAGACTGAGTAGCAGACAAGATACTGTAGACGATCATAATTGCAGCGATCGCGCTGATAATCTTGCGAACTGTAATATCGCTAAGCAGATTTCTAGCGGCTTCACTGGGGCCTTCGGTTTGAGCTAGCCAGGCTAGATAAGTCCAAAGAAAGCCTCCTTCGAGGGGTGGCAGCACCATCAGCGATCTCCAATTAAAAAGTTATTGCTGCTGAGTTCGGTTTTTAGCTTGGGATAGTGGGCAGGCCGCACACTTAGTCCCTGTTGTGTTTGCTGTAGGATGTGGCTGCGAAGCAGTTTCTGCACCTGGGCCTGCACTTGGCTTTCGGTTTCGCCCAGGCTTAGAGCCAGCAGATCGCGGCTTATGCTGCCGTGAATCAGCAGAGCATGTAGGAGATAGTAATCGCTCATTTCCAATGAGGCTAAGCTGGGCAAAATTGGATTCACCAGCTTTAAGGGAAGGTGCCAGTCTTGCCACTCGTCGGCATAGCCATTGAGAGATTCGAGATCGATATCTTTAGGCAAATCGTCTTCTCGAAATCGCAGCGATCGCAGCCACAGCTCAGAGGCTACAGTCCCGCCGCCCACGGCCAAACTCGCTAGATTTTGCCAATAATTTTCTCCCAAGGCGATCGCGGTAGTCTCTTGGTCTCTTCCCTGAGTCAGCTTTTGAGTAAACGGCACTAGCCATTCTTCCAAAGCGTCGGCTTCTAGTTTGGGCAGCAGCATCACCTGGCTAAAGTAGGCGCTGATTTGACAAACCCGGTCGAGAAAAGCCCAGGCCCAGCTATTACAGCCAATCAACCAAAATAAATGGGGAGACTGTCCCACCCGATCTCGTAGATGGGTTATGCCTCTCCAACCTTGAATGCAGCGTAAAAAACACTGCTCCAGCTGAGGTACTAGCACCATTGTTTGGCGCAGATCCAGATCGGCATCGGCTTTGATATCGTCGGCTGCGGGGAGTTTTTTTAGGGTTTGTTCGATTTGTTGATTGAGAGTCTGGGGAGACTGGGGCCGCATTGACCAGGAAATGGGGCGAATCAGCTTAACCGTTTCAGACGGCTCGGCAGCTAAACAGGCTTCTAAAATTTGAGCCGTTGGCTGCGCCGGACTGCCCAGCACAACCAAACTATTGGAAGCATTGGGGGTGCGCTGCCAAGTAGCGATCGCTATTTCAAGCTGTGCAAGAACCTCTGAAACATACTGCTCAGGACAGGATTGAGCTTCGACCTGTTGTCGAATTTGCTGCGTCCAGGCAACGGGTAATTCGCTTAACTCATCTCCAGTATCTGTAGCCTGAACTTGCGAAAACCACTGACGAACTTGATTGGCAAAGGACTGGAGGTAAACTCGAACCATCAACGAGAACTCAAGCAAAACGGCTATACCCGACTTTACCGCGAGGCGGTAAGTTCAGCTTGCCTCTGTACCAACGACTCCAGCAATACCAGGTGCGGTGAGCAATCTGACCAAAGCTACATATCAACGACTTAAAGCGCGTTGTAAAAGTGGTCTGTCACACAATCGCTGATATCTGTCTATTGTCAGATCGCTTCCCCAAAAAACAAGAATTAATATTTATTTGTCCAGATTAAAAATCAAAGATTCAATGAAATATACCTATAAATCTGTTGACAAGGGTCGCTGGGGCATTTTTGAGGGAAGTTGCTTACTGGCAACGGTCGGCAGTTCAGCACTCTGCAAAGAAATCATCGCTCAAATGTCGCAGTGCAGAGATCATCGTCCAGTAAAACTGTCCAATATCGGAAAGTTAACAGGACTTATGCCTACACAATAAGGCAAAGAAACGCAAACTAACGTGAGCGCCCGCGAGAGCGCACTTGTAAATTACGGTTTCTCTAGCGGGTCTAGGGATGTCGGCCCATCGAAACTGCTAGATCTTGCAAGAAATTGAGGGCATCTGCATAACCAACTGGGGTCACTCTGCGCTCACGCCTGCTCCTGAGCCTTCGACCAAAACAGCCGCATGGAATGAGCTGGGTTTGTCGCCGACGGTTGCTCCGCCATTGAGCATCCCTTGCAGGCTAGGCTCAAAGAAGGTGTAGGGAAAGCGGACTTCAGGACGGCTAATATTCTCCAGGCGCTGCTGTAGCTCGGCGGGAATCTCAAAATCCAGCGCGCCCAGGTTGTCTTGAAGCTGGTGTAGCTTAGTGGCACCCACAATAACTGAGGCCACAGCCGGGCGGGATGCCACCCAGTTCACCGCCACCTGGGCCATCGAGCGCCCCAGCGCTTTTGCAACTTTTTCTAGCTCTGCAACAATTGTCCAGTTGCGCTCAGTGAATTTATTAAAGGCCGGATTGCCGCTGTCTGCCAGCATGGCCAAGCGTCCTGAACCTTCCCCG
The DNA here is from genome assembly GCA_039177155.1 of Cyanobacteria bacterium P01_H01_bin.119. Classification (GTDB taxonomy): domain Bacteria; phylum Cyanobacteriota; class Cyanobacteriia; order Phormidesmidales; family Phormidesmidaceae; genus JBCBZT01. The sequence goes on along the minus strand of JBCDFX010000083.1, from coordinate 8,522 downwards.
CCAGACTCTGACGGTTTGTATTTGCCAGAGAGCAGGCCGCTAGCAAGAGGCGACCACACCATAATGCCGGTTCCCAGGGCGCTGGCCATTGCCGTATATTCAAACTCGATATTGCGCTCTACCAGAGAGTATTCAAGCTGTACGGTGCTGATGGGTTCCCAGTGGCGCTCAGTCGCCAGGGTTTGCGCCTGGGCCACATACCAGGCCGGGGCATCGGAAAGGGCGATGTAACGTACTTTGCCAGACCGCACTAAGTCATCTAGGGTGCGCATCACTTCTTCGGCAGGGGTGACCTGGTCCCAGGTGTGCAGCATATAGACATCAATATAGTCAGTGCCCAGTCGCTCTAGGGAGCCCTCCACTGCCCGTAGGATATTTTTGCGGCCGTTGCCCCCTGCGTTTGGATTGCCCGGCTCCGCACTGTAGCTAAATTTGGTGGTAATCACGACGCGATCGCGGCTGCCACTATCTGCTATAAATTGGCCCAACATGCGCTCGCTATTGCCGTTGGTGTAGAGATCGGCGGTGTCGATAAAGTTGCCACCTGCCTCCAAATAGGTCTCAAAGAGCTGACGGGCATTGGCCTCATCTGCGCCCCACCCCCAGTCGTCGCCAAAGGTCATAGTGCCGAGGGCCAGACGGCTGACTTTTAATCCAGTGTTGCCTAAGGTGTAGTAATCCATACTTAAGTCGCGCGTTGATTTGGATTTACGGATCAATCCCACTCTACTTGTATGTTTGAGCCATTTAAGTTTCCCCAAACGCTTCGTTTGTCTGCGCCAGATTGAGTTCAGTCACCGGGCGATATTTCTCCCGCCGGGGAATTGTAAAAAACCCCAGGCTAGCAGCTAAGGGTTAACCCAGGCGAGTTTTTTCTGACCAGATACGCGTGGGCAGTCCCCAAACGTAAATAAAGCCTTCTGCTGCTTTATGGTCAAACTGGTCGCCTGTGCCGTAGGTTGCCAGCTCTTCAGAATACAGAGCCTTGTCAGATTTACGGCCCACGACAGTAGCTGTGCCCTTAAAAAATTTCACCCGCACTGTACCCGATACTCGCGCCTGGGTTTGCTGAATAAAGGCATCCAGCGCCCCTTTCAGCGGACTGTACCAGAGGCCGTTATAGACCAGTTGGCTGTAGGTTTCTTCAATACCGCGCTTGTAATGGGTAACATCGGCGGTTAAGGTCATACTCTCCAAATCGCGGTGGGCCTGAATAAGCGTCAATAAAGCTGGAGTTTCATAAATTTCGCGGGATTTAATCCCAACCAGGCGGTTTTCAATCATATCGACTCGGCCTACACCGTGGCGACCGGAAATGGCGTTAAGCTCGGTAATCAACGCAACGGGAGTAAGGGCATTGCCGTTAACGGCGACGGGAATACCTTTTTCAAAGGTAATTTCGGTGTACTCGGGTTCATTCGGTGCAGACGCGATCGCCTCAGTCATCACATAGATTTCTTCCGGTGGCTCCGTCCAGGGATTTTCTAGGGGTCCCGCCTCAATGCTGCGCCCCAGCAGATTGCGATCGATGCTGTAGGGAGAAGATTTTTTGACCGGAAATTCTAGACCAAATTTTTCGCCATAGGCGATCGCTTCTTCCCGGCTCATGCCCCATTCCCGCGCGGGGGCCAATACTTTGATATTTGGGTTAAGGGCGGCGATAGATACATCAAAGCGCACTTGGTCATTGCCCTTGCCGGTGCAGCCGTGGGCCACTGCATCGGCGCCGTGCTGTTCTGCTGCTTCTACTAGCAGTTGGGCAATTAGGGGGCGGGCTAGGGCCGTTGAAAGGGGATAGCGATTTTCGTAGAGCGCATTGGCTTGAATAGAGGGAAAGGCATAGTCAGTTACAAATCGTTCGGTGGCATCAATCACCAGGGACTCTGCGGCCCCGGAGGTTAGCGCTTTTTTGCGAATGGGCTCTAGCTCGTCTCCCTGGCCCAAATCTGCGGCGAGGGTGATCACCTCTTTCACGCCATATTCACTCTTTAAGTAGGGAATGCAAACGGTGGTGTCTACCCCACCGGAATATGCCAGCACAACTCGTTCCGCACGGCCCATAGTCATATACCTTGTAACACCACAAGCATCTTATTATCTATGGAAAGTAGCGCACCGCCGGATTGAGTTTTTACAAAATTCGATGACAATTAGGCCCGTCTTCAATCAGGCGCGGCCAATGCCAGGCCGATTAGTCCTCAACGGCAGAAGCCCGCGCACCAGTCAGCACAGCGGCACCAGAGTGCGTCATCAGCCAATCGCAGCATGAGTCAAAGAATTGATATGGATTTTCCGGTTGCCGGCTACAGGCTTTGTCAGGGTAATCCTGGCGATCGCTCGATACTAGCAACAGTTATGGGGCGCACCTATCAAGAACTAGGGCAAATAGACGATATCAGCCACGTCCGTCATACCGTTGACCAGCATTTATCTGATCAGACTCCCCTGTGGTGGGTATTTGAGATTGATCTCGATGGAGCCAGCGCTGAAAGTCAGCCAGTTGCCTGTCTCTGGCTAGGCACTGCGGTCGATCAGCTCCACGGCGATCGCCACGCCTATTTATTTCTAATTTATGTCGATCCGGCCCATCGTCGGCGCGGTATTGGTTTAGCTCTCATGCAGCAGGCCCACCAATGGTCTAGGGCACAAGGGGATCGGCAAATCAGTCTCCAAGTATATGAAAACAGCTCAGCCGCGATCGCTTTATATAAAAAACTAGGGTATTCAACCACAGCTCGATTGATGGTCAGATCTTTTTTCGGCAAATCTACGCAGACTAAAACCCTCTTTCCATAAGGGTTTTAGGGAAATATAAGTTTGCAAAAGGCGATTTGGTTCGTTTCGCGCCCCATCAATCTAGAGCGACATTAATCTAAAGCGACATTAATTTATTTAAGGCAAACTATCGGCGCATATTGCGGTCACATAACCTCTAAATCGTAACTTTAGATACATATCATTAAAGCTATTCCCTGGGTGCCATGAACAAGCTGACCTCAATATATTTCGACTTTATCCGAGCGATCGCCGCTATCTTAGTGGTTTTTCACCACTACAGTCAGCACATTATCAAAGCGTTTCACGATGGGCAAACGGTTTTTCCACCCATTGGTCAGGAAGCAGTGATGGTATTTTTTGTACTTTCGGGGTTTGTCATTAGCTGGGTTGCCGAGGTCAAAGAACAAGATCCAACCAAGTTTTTTATCAAACGATTTGCCCGGTTTTACTCAGTAATGGTGCCTTCCGTGGTGATTTTAGCGGTTGCCTATGGGCTAGTAATGCAAATTAATCCCGACCTTTATCGGTTCCAGGGAGATGCCAATCTATTTAGCATTAAGGCGCTGTTGACCTTCAGTTTTCTTAATTTCAATAGCTTTGTATACGCCAAATTGCCCGGCGGTGCTCCCTTCTGGAGCCTGACTTATGAGTTTTGGTACTACGTTATCTTTGCTCTGATTGTCTTTTTGCCCAAGCGCTGGATGGCGATTCCGGCGGCGATCGCAATCTTTGCCGTTGTGGGGCTAGATGCCCTCTCTCTTTGGCCAGTCTGGCTGTTAGGCGTAGTCACCTACTGGGCCAGTAAGCGAGTAACCTGGGGAACTCGCACGGCTGGACTGCTCTACGGTCTTAGCCTGGTTGGGCTTGTTACCCTAAGTCTAAGCGGCTGGCGCTACAGCTATCTTTCCCTGGACTATCACTTTGGCTGGGACTGGCGATATGCCAGCCACGCCGCTTACTACTTTCTGCTAGGGCTGCTAATGAGCCTAAATTTTTTGGCCTTTATTGCTTGGTCAAAACATCAGAAAGTAGACATTGCGCCTTGGCTAGAGATCCCGATTCGTCATATGGCGGGCGTGTCTTTCACTCTATATTTAATTCACGTGCCGCTAATGCTGACTCTATATGCGCTGCTCGGGGGCTACGGCATTCATTATCTGTTGCCTGTTCTGGCGATCGCGATTGTTGTGGTAATCGGACAGCCCATTGAGCAGAGCAAGTTTGCCTACCAAAAAGCGCTTAGCGCCATCGCAAAACAGCTCCAGGTGTTTCGCAAAGCGATCGGCTAAGCTATGCAGATTTAATCAGGCTGCTTGCCGCATCTGGTATCACTGGAGCGGTGGACAATCTGACTAATAAATCAGCTTGACTAGACCATCAGCGATCGCATCCTTGAGGATCGCCAGCATTCGGTGGTCCTTAGAGCTCAGGCGGCTTGAGTTGTCGCAATTTAGATCAGACGTCTCAATCAAGGCATTGAGAGTAGATGCTTCTGTTGCCAGTGGATTAGTTTCCGAGCCTGAGTCAGGTTCTGCTTGCGAAGCTGAGCCAGCAGATGGCTGTTGAGAATTTGCTGAGCTAACCCTTCGGCTAAGCGAGTCGTGGGCTTGAGGCTGAGACTTTAAGGAATCTGGAGGGGAATCCGCGCTCACACTGCCTAACCGGCTCATCAGGTAGCGGTTAATGGCGGCGGCCAGACCCGGTGATAGCTCTCCCAGGACGAGTGCCCGTCGGATTAGCGTTTCCAGACTTTCCCCAGGTTGCTTACACACCATGGTTAAAAACATAATTGATTTCCCCAACAATCCACTCTAAACCTCAAAACTTGGCGTCCAGATTTCGGAGCCAGTCTCAGCAACTTTTAAAGGCGTCTGAGCCATAGTCGGGGTGCAAACTTAAAGCCTTAGCGCCAAACTTTAGTTCCGAAGACAAGAGCGATCGATACAGGATTGAATGGCCATACTGTCACTGATCCCCCCTATAATTTCCAGTCGTAAATATACGGAAATCCCTGTGCTTTTGCTGGCATAGACTAAATTTATTGAACGCGTTTAAGCGATGCGCGTAGAATCTATGGCGCGCTTAACGCCTAATGCAGTGGAAGATTTTATCTATGCTGCAGGACCGATGCAGCAGCACAGATGAACAGGGGGTTTGAGCCCTTACGGAGGCGCCAGCGGCTGGCCAGTGGCCGGGCAGTCCTTAAGCCGTCGGCAAATAAACCCGAAAAACGCTGCCGCTGCCGACCTGACTTTCCACGGTGATATCTCCGCCGCAATATGTCAGGAGTTGCTGAACAATAGTTAGACCCAATCCCGCACCTTCTGGATCACCTCCCGTAAGCTGCCGCCCTCGGTAGAAGCAGTCAAAAATTTGAGAGAGATCACTGCTGGGAATGCCTACGCCCGTATCCTGTATGGTCATTTGGATACGGTCTTCTCCGTGGGCGCGGGCAGTTATGTTCACCCTGCCGTTGGTGGCCGTAAATTTAAGGCTGTTATCGATCAAATGAGTGATGATTTGTTTGACCCAAGACTCTGGACAGGCGATCGCAGGAAGCTGCTCGGCGATGGTGTAGCTAAGGGTAACGCCCTTTTCCTGGGCCAGCGGCTGATAGGTGCTGATAAACCCCGGCAGGCTAGTGCTCAGTAAAACAGGTTTACCCGGCAGTTGGCCCAGATCGCCTTCAAGCTGAAGTAAATCTAAAACGCCGTTCACCAGAGTGCTCTGGCGATCGCACTCCGTACTGATCATATCGAGATAGCGCTGTCGCTGGACGGTTTTTAGACTGGACGCAGACAGCAGCGTAAGGGCAGTTTTGATATTGGTCAGAGGCTTACGCAGCTCTTGCCCCACGGTGCTGAGAAAATCATCTCGGAGTCGCAAAGTGTTGAGTAAATCTTCGTGATGGGTAGAGAGATCAGAAGCTGCTAACGCCCGTCGCCGCATACCCGACAGGGCATAGCGCAGATCTTCCTGTTGCTTAAACCGAGTGGCCAGCAGCCGATCAATCAGGCTAGGGTCGCTTTGAGACGCTACCTGAGTCCGTCTCTCCCATTGATCTAACAAGGTTGTAAGGGCCGGCAGATGCGGGGCGTAGCCTGCACTAGCTGTCACAACGGGCCGCATCCCCTCTGACAGGAGGTGCCCCACAACGGCTGGGTTCACCGAAAGAATAACTTTGAGATAGTACTTTTTGTCTAAGTTGGCGCTTCTAGAGACCGCAGCAGTGGATAAGGTTTCAGGCTCATCGCTCTCCCCGCTCTCATCGGAAACGGTGGATAAATCGACTACAGAAACGCTAGGAGACTGATTTGGACTATATTTGAGCCGCTGAGCTACGACGGCGATGGCAAATCCCTCTGCGATCGCGATGGCGTGATATTCGCCCCGCAGCTTTTGGTCAGGGGGCAGAGGCAGCGGAGTGTAATTATTTCCAGCGGCATTGGCAGGCGGCGGTTCTGGCACTTCAGTTTGCAGCCCATCACTTTGAAACCAGTAAGTGCAGCTTCCGGCAGCGGCCTCGCGGCAGTAGTCTTCTGCTGTCGAACGCCAGGCGTTTCCGGGGGGCAGCTTAAGCCAGCATGTCGTCGTCCGGTTTTGCTCAACAACATAGTCAAACAGAGATTGCAAAATTCCTTTGAATCCTTTGGCCCACACCTGAAAGGGCCGGCTAGTATCGGGGTGAGCCCGGGCAATTTGGTACAAGGACACCGAAGACGAACTCGATGGGGACATGGTGAACCGTGCTAATAGAGCGGATAGGAGTATTCTGGCAGTTGGGAAGAATCGCTTAGGGATGCAGCCTGATGGAGCCCACTCGCCAGTCTTTAAAATTGTCTAAGGGAGATTGTTTAGGGAACTGTTCGATCCTGGTCCGATTTTAGGGGAAGATTCGCAAACTATTTCTGCTTAGAACGGTTGTAATTGATATTTCTCTGGGCAGTTTATCTCTCTGAGGGTTAAACTCTGCAGCATATGGCTTGTAGCAGCCGAAGAGACGATTAGAACAGGGCTGCGAGCCAGATTAATTTTGCATCAAACACGCCAGCGATACTGTAGCAATCCCACAGAGGTTTAGCCGAGATTGCGAGTTAGATGGCTTCTGCCGTCAACGATTCCAGCGATACTCGGTGGGGTGGGCAATCTGACCAAAGCTACAGGCACAAAAATTTAACCCTCGCTTGTACACCTAGCTAGAGTCAGCCATACTGTAGCGCTGAGCCAGCGCAAGTCGGGCCTGTTCGCGATCGTCAAAGTGAATTTTTTCAGTGCCTAAAATCTGATAGTCTTCATGGCCCTTGCCCGCAATTAAAATACCGTCGCCGGGTTGGGCAGCGGCGATCGCAGCGGCAATGGCAGCGGCCCGATCGACCGTGACTTCAGGCGGATTAAAACTGTTATCCATACCCGCCAAGATATCCTGCAGGATAGCCTCTGGATTTTCGGTGCGGGGATTATCGGAGGTGACATACACCTTATCGGCCAAGGTTTGGGCAATTTGGCCCATTTGAGGTCGCTTGGTGCGATCGCGATCGCCGCCGCAGCCAAAGACGCAGATCAGCTTACCTGGCACAAAGGGTCTTGTCGCTTTAAGGGCATTGTCCAAACTATCTGGCGTATGGGCATAGTCTACAATCACGCTGATGTCCTGCTCAGGACTGGCTTTAACCTGCTCCATCCGCCCAGGCACTCCGGTAAATTGGGGCAGCGCCGCCTGAATACTGTCTAGGGAAACGCCGAGGTGGAGGGCTGTGGCGATCGCCGCCATCAGATTTTCCAAATTAAACTGACCCACCAGGGGAGAGGTAAACGGCACCACGCCAAACGGGCTGTAGAGCATTCCGCTCACGCCGTCGGCTGCGTAAGTCAGTTCGGTAGTGTAAAAATCGGCGCTGGCGCTCGATATGCTGTACGTCCAGACCTGTTCTTTGGGCAAGCGCTCAATCAGCTTTTGGCCGTACTCATCGGCCTGATTGATAATGGCTCGCCCTCGGAGATAGTCTTCACTAAAGAGCAGGGCTTTGGCTTCAAAATAGTCACTCATATCGTCATGGTAGTCCAGGTGATCCTGGGTCAAATTGGTAAATACCGCTGCTTCAAACGGGCAGCGCCACACTCGTTTTTGGGCGAGAGCGTGAGAACTCACCTCCATCACCACCATTTGACTACCTGCGTCTTTTGCCTGAGCCAGATCGCCCTGCAGCGACACGGCAAACGGGGTGGTATGAACCGCCGTGCGCTGGTGCCCCGGCCAGCGGCTGTAAAGGGTGCCCAGCAGCGCAGCGGGCACTTGGGCCTGCTGGAGCAGGTGCTCAATTAGGTGGGTAGTAGTGGTTTTGCCGTTAGTGCCGGTAACGCCGATCAGCTTTAACCCCTCTGCCGGATAGCCATAAAACGCGGCGGCAACCTCCCCACAAGCCATTGCCATATCCGTCAGCGGAATCACGCATTCTCCAGCCTGTGGAGGACAGCTTTGATAAGCCTGGAGAGACACGAGTGCTGCGATCGCCCCCGCTGCGATCGCCCCCGGCCAAAATTCTCCGCCATCGACCCGCGTTCCGGGCATGCCCAAAAACACCGTCCCCGGCTTACATTCGTGGGAATTGGTTGACAGTCCGGCCACCTCAAGGTCGAGGGACGCTTGGTTTGCCAAAGCCACCTCTGGCACCAGTAAACTGTCGGGCAATTGAGCCAAAAGTTCGCGCAATTTCATATCGGCAGTTCCTCGCAACCTGAATGAT
>JBCDFX010000082.1:0-12086 GCA_039177155.1 Cyanobacteria bacterium P01_H01_bin.119 | reverse complement strand
TGGGGCAGTGCCCTAACGCTTTCGTAGAGTTCAACCATCGTAGGCCGGGCCGGATTTTGAAAAAAGAGCTTAATATTACCGCCGACCAGGCCACAGTTAGGCGTTTCAGCCAGCAAACGCACACCCTCCGCTAGCCAGTTGCGGTCGGGAATGCAGTCAGCATCAGTAAAGGCAATTACCTCTCCCTGGGCCAGAGCCAACCCACGATTTCGGGCCGCGTAAGAGCCGGGTGTTGGCTCTATTGCCAGGGCGACATTGTCGTAGGGCTGCACCACCGTCTGGGTCAGCGCCGGGTCATCTGAGCCGTTGTCAATAACAATGATTTCGGTGCGCGATCGCTTATAGGTTTGCTGAGCCAGGGCAGCTAAACAAAGCGCTAGGTGCTCAGCATCGTTATAAACAGGAATAATAACTGAAACCAGGGGAGAGGATAGGTCTGCCATCGTGGGTTACCGCTATACCTACGCTGCTGCCTAAGCCGCCTTAGATAGTGACGGTACAGATGCCGGCTGGGGCAATGTAGTCTGTTTTTTGACCTTTGACCACTCCTCATCGGTAAAGTTTTCGTGGTAAGAGCGCTCCACGTTGATATTCCAAATGTCGTGCACCTCACCCACAATATTCTTTGCCGCTAGCAGGGCCGACAGCATAGAGTGATCTTGGTTGTTGTACCGGTGCATGCCGTTGCGGCCCACCGTTTGCAGATTGTCAAAGGTTTCAATATAGTCCTGCAAAACCTGGAGGTGACGACGATATTCACCGTCGTAAACCGGATAGGCTTTACGCTGACGGATAATGCAGCCATCCTCCACATCCTCAGCTAGCACGCCCAGACCCAGCTTTGTAACTTCCTCAGAGGCCAGCTTAAGCAGCTGCTTATCTTCCATTTCCCAAAGCGCGTCACCTTCGCTGCAGAAATATTCCATTCCTAAGCAGGTTTTGCTGGCATCAGGCACCATCTCCGGGCTCCAGTTTTTAAAGTTCTGAATCCGCCCAACCTTAAATTCAGGGCTGTGAATATACAGCCAGTTGTCGGGAAACAGATGCTCACGATTAATAATCAGCGACACAATTAAAAAGTCGCGATACTTAAGACCGCTAGCGGCTTCCAAGACATCATCTGGCGGCAGCGGATCTAAGCGACGCACCAGGGCCGTAATGGGCATGGAGTTGATAAAGTGCTCTCCCGCTAGCTCAAAGGTGCGATCGCCCTGTTTGGCAATCACCTTAGTAATTCGAGAGCCCTCCCGCTTGACGCTGACAATCTCCGTATTGAGATGAACCGGAGAGCCGTGGTGCTCCAAAATCTCTTGGCAGCGCTCCCACATCATGCCAGGCCCAAGGCGGGGATAGTCAAACTTTTTGATCAAGCTTTTAGCATTCTGGCTGCCAAATAGGGCATTAAGCAACACTTCTTTGAGAGACATATTTTTAATCCGCTGCGCTGCCCAATCAGCTCTGATTTGGCTGCAGGGAATGCCCCAAACCTTCTCGGTATAAGTTTTGAAAAACATGCGATACAGACGCTCGCCAAAGCAATCGGTCACCCACTCTTCAAACGTCTGCGGTTCAAAGCTCGGATTTAGTCTCTTTCTGGCCTTTGCTTTGAGATAGCTCAGCAAAATCTGAGTTGTGCAAACGGCACCAACGCTTTTCAGAGTTTTGAACAAGGATAGGGGATAGTCATAAAACTGACCTTCGTAATAAATTCTTGAGAGGCGAGGGGTTTGGATAAAATCATTGCCTAAAATCTCCTTCCAAACCGCTCGAACCTCATCAACCTTAGTAAAAAATCGATGTCCACCAATATCAAATCGATAGCCTTTATAGGTTTCAGTTCTGGAAATACCGCCGACTTTATCTGCTTTTTCGATAACGACGGACTTCATGCCGTTTTTCATCAATTCGTAGCCGGCTGTGAGTCCGGCAGGGCCACCACCGACGATAATGACAGGGCTTGAACGCATGACCAAAAACTCTCCCAAATCTAAAAATAAGTCTTCAAATGCCGTTAAAACCAATCTTTAATGGCTCTCTACAAACACAATCTCTATCATCGAAGCAATATCGCAGATGCTGCGGGCCGGCGCAGACGACTCAGACGATGGCTGGCTACAGCGTAGGCAAAGGCCGCTCCACTGTAGAGAAAATAAAACCAGTGCCATGGCACAACCTGCATCGTGAACAACAGGCCACGCTCACGATAAAAAAACTGATAGACATCTCGATTAAGCCACAGCAGCCCGATTATTAATGCAGCTACCGAAACCAAAAACCAAATATTAAAGAGGCTGGCAACCAGGCTACCAACCCCCAGAAATACCAATATGACGCTGAGTCGATTGGTGTAGCTTAAATTCAGGTCGGTATCGAAGCGGCGATCGCGCAAAATTAGCCGAGTCCACGGCAGTGCCCGGTAAAAAATCTCGGCCTTCAGAAGCGACAAGGGACGCCAGCACTTGAGATGCTTGACCTGAATATCCTTGCATAGACGAATGCTATGGCCTGCCTGCTTGAGGCGGTAGCCTAGCTCCACATCCTCCACGCAGTTTCGCCAGTCGGCATCAAAGCCGCCCACCGCTTCAAAAACAGTTCGCCGAATTGCTCCGCAGGCTCCCCAAAAGGTAAACGCCGCCTCAGAAGACATTTGATGGGTATAGTGGTGCAGTAAATTCTTGTACTGCGACAGAAAATTAGGGGCTCCAGGACTGTTGTCGTAAGAGCCAATCAATGCAGATAGTTCTGGATGATGCTGAAATTGCTGCCTCACTTTTTTAATCGTGTCTGGGTGTAATGTCACGTCGGCATCGACGAAGAAAATCACGTCACCAGTGGCAAGGCTTGCACCCACGTTGCGGGCCTTAGCAGGTCCTTGGGAGTGAGCCAACCGCACGACCTGAGCGCCAAAGGCTTCAGCAAGTCGCCAAGAGCCATCCGTATCACCATCTGAAACCACAATAATCTGATCAGGAGCACATTGACTGTGAGAAAAACTGTGTAAGCAGGCTCGAAAATTCTCACCTCCGTTGTAAACCGGAATCACCACCGAAATAGAAGGTTTGTTCATACTTATCTCAAGACTGTTCTAAAGAATCGGTATCTGCTTCGGGTCAATCCTAGAAGTCTGGTAATCACACTTAAACACACAATTAGATCGTTAGACTTCAATAACACAACGAGTGACCACACCATCTAAGACTTAAAGTGTAAGCACTCAAAATGCAAGCACTCAAAATGTAAATCTAGATACACAATTTGGTCAGTCATATTGACCTTAGCTCTGTACTTACTTTGTCATCTATCGGAAGTTAGAAATGCTCAAGCCTTCAAAAATGACGAAAACAGCCGTGTATCAAGAGAAAACCAGCTTTACTAAACTCTTCACACAAATTAGACAGTGCTCCAATTCAGGGCAAGCGCTAATATTCAACTTTATGCAAGCTTTGCCGACCTTAGTTAGAGACTATTGATGTCAGAATATTCTTATTCCAAGAGGATTTTTCTAAACATGTAAGGATGAAAATATCCGATTTATGCCAAAAGATCCATGTTGAGATCGCCTTAGCTTAGATATAAAAATATTGCTGAAATAATTTGAATTTGTGACTTCAGAGCTGCTCAAATGCCCAGACTGCCAATCCGAAGACGTTGTCAAAAATGGAAAAACTCATAGCGGTAAACAAAATTACCGCTGTAATGAGTGCCGCCGCCAGTTTGTAAAAAACCCTCAAAATAAGTCTATTCATGAAGACACAAAGCATTTGATTGACAAATTGCTTGCAGAAAAGGTGCCCCTACTCAGTATTTCTCGAATTGTTGATGTATCAGAGCCCTGGCTCCGTAAATATATCAGTAGCCGAAAGTAGGCGTTGCGTTAAGGCCCGCACCTCTGGTTAAGTCGCGGTTGATTCTTACAGCCCACAACCTTCCAATCAGACCTATCGATCCTTACTTGTTTACACTGAGACTGCCAGATTAGATATCGCGCTATCGATGTTTTGCCTCCTCCATCAATCGGGACACTTCATAGAAGCTTCATAAAGGCCGTAAAATACATCAATCCGCCGAAAGGTTCGGGCAGGTTGCGAGTCAGATTACCTTTATGTCAATCACTCCAGCGGCACTGGGTGCGGTGAGCAATCTGGCCAAAGCTATAGCAATCTGCCGAAAGGTTCGGACAGTTTGCAAGTCAGATTGCTTTTATATCAACAGTTCCAGCAACACTGGGTGCGGTGAGCAATCTGACCAAAGCTATAGAGCGCCCAAAATTGAGAATTGCCCCCTGAATTTATCAGGAGGCAATTTCAATCTCAGTAATTGCACACGATTGAGTCTAATAGAGCGGTCGTCAGCCAAGACGTTAGGCGATAAGCTGCGGCCTTTAGCTGGAAGTTGTAACTCGTCGCCGTCTAAAGATGCTAGGATTTGACGTTTTTGAAAGTTTGGTAGGCATCCGTTGGATGGTAAATATGACATTCACGGGTAATTTCATCTAGCAGCGCCCAGGAAAACGTGGTCTCTTTTAGATAAGGTTTCCAGTTTTGGCGCAAACTGGCATGGGCTATACGCAGGTTATAGGAGGGGATACCCGGGTACAGGTGATGGGGCACATGAACATTGATGTCGTGGCATAGAAACTCAACCCACCGGGGATAGTCACAGTGAATCGTTCCGGTCAGCTGGGCTTCCGCAGCATTCCAGGCGGCAGCGGGCTGAAACTGCACGTCAGGAGCGGTGTGATGCACTAAAGTAAAGGTGCTCATCCAGAAGTGGTATACCAGCCAGGGCACCAGCCAAAATTTAACAAATCCCCAAATGCCCGTCGTCAATATCAGTGTCGGAAACACAACTGCCGCAAATATAAGCACCACTGTGGCTGAGAACCGAACCTTGTGGCGATCGCGGGGCGAAATATTTGAACCGTTGGGGTCAAAGTGCAGCGTGGCCCAGTGAGCGATAGAGGCCAACCACCAAAGCTTGCCGCGCAGCCCTTGATAAATGGTTTGAAACCATTGAGGAGCGGCTAAATAAACCTCTGAGCGAGCCGGATGCCAGGCATTGTCCACATCCATTTTGTTGGTGTGAATATGGTGATGGTCGTGGAGCAGCCGCCAGCCGTGGAACGGATAAATCAACGGCAGCATAAAAAGATGGCCGACCCAATCATTTACCCAGCGACGTCTGGCAAAGGAGCGATGGCCGCAGTCGTGGCCGATAACGAAAAAGCCCGTGAGTGCAGTACCGGTAAAAATCCAGGCAAACGGCAGTAAGAACCAGGGAGAAAAAGCGATCGCAACATAGCCCAAAACCGCTGCGGTTACGCTGCAAGCCACTTGAGTCCAAGCTTTTCGACGATTTTTCTTAAAGCACTCCCGGGGAATCGTCTTAATGATGTCCTTGAGCTTTAGGCTGGCGTCAAACTCGGGCAGTTTTGCCCCAGCAGTTTGGGAGGAAAGAGTAGCTGTCATTCAGTCCGTTGTCTCCAGTAAGGTGGGCACCACCACACTTAGGAAACTGTTGACGAATAACGCCCAGCGCTTTCCCCAAATCCCGATGCCAGCGCAGAGCGCAACCGTGAATTATGAGGGCAACGGAAACTACAGCAGCCGACACTCAAACCCAGGGCATGTGCATCGCAGTCCCTAAGGTGAGAGTCTGCAAAAAACCTTTACATTTATATCATGCAGCCGAGTCTATTAGCGAGTTTGGGGGTCGAGGGTGTCGCGCAGGGCATCGCCGACGGTGTTGATACTGAGCACCGTCAGGGAAATAAATAGGCCAGGGAAAATCGCCATATGGGGTGCAAATTCAATCCGATTTTGAGCGTCATAGAGCATTCTTCCCCAGGTTGGGGTGTCGGGCGGAAACCCCAGACCCAAAAAGCTGAGGGTAGATTCTGCAATAATCGCATTGCCCACGGCCAGCGTAGCAGCCACAATCACCGGGCCGATTATATTGGGCAGCAGATGGGTCCAAATTAGGGTAGTCGGTTTGGCGCCGAGGGCGATCGCAGCTTGAACAAAGTTGCGCTGCTTAACACTTAAAAAGCCAGCCCGGACAAGCCGCGCCACGGACATCCAGTTTAGCCCGCCAATCACCAGCACAATCAGCGCAAAAATGCCCAGTTCGGGGCCAAGGCGCGATCGCGCCGATTCCCCAAATAGGTAAATCACCAGTAGCGCCAGCGGCAGCTGAGGCAAGGATAAAAATAAATCGGTAAAGCGCATCAGCGCCCCGTCCACCCAGCCGCCGTAGAACCCCGCAACGGCGCCGATTAGGGTTCCCAATGTCGTCGCGATCGCCATTGCCGCCAGGCCAACGGACAGCGAAATTCGCCCGCCAAACAAAATTCGCGCCAGCACATCCTGCCCCAAATCATTGGTGCCAAAAGGATGACCTCTGCTGGGGGGCAGCGCAGCCTTGCCAAAATCAATCTCACTGATCGATCCGCCGTACACCAGGGGGCCAGCGACAACGATCACCACCAGCAGCAGCAAAACACCCGCGCCAGCAACCGCCACCGGATCTCGGCGAAATCGTCGCCAGAAGGCTAAAGCTCTAGAAGGTTTAGACAGCTCGGGGCTCGATAAAACGGGTAGGGGTTGGGGCATGGGCTAAGCCTCCAACATCTGGAGGCGATAGAGGCTGGCATACAGTCCACCTCGCATCAGCAGATCATCGTGGCTGCCCTGTTCCACAAGCTGCCCCTGTCGCAGCACCAAAATTCGATCCACATTCCGAATGGTGGAGAGCCGGTGGGCAATAATAATCGCGGTCCGTCCTTCCAGCAGCCGATCCAGCGCATCTTGAATCAGGGCTTCAGTCGCCACATCTAAATTGGCTGTTGCCTCATCGAGCACCAAAATTTTGGGGTCGCGGATGGCGGCCCGGGCAAAGGCCAATAGCTGCTTTTGCCCGCCCGATAGATTGGTGCCCCGCTCTCGCAGCACGGTGCTGTAGCCCTGGGGCAGCTGCTCAATAAACTGAGCAACGTTAGTGTGCTCAGCCGCAGCTTTAATTGCATCAATCGGATACTCTTCCCCCAGGGTGATATTGTCCTTGATATCTCCAGCAAACAAAAAGCCCTCTTGTAAAATTACCGCCATACGCTGCCTCAGCTCCCGCTGGGGCAGATCGCGAATATCGCTGCCATCAAGCTTGATGCTGCCCTCACTCACTTCGTAGAGACGGCAGAGCAAACGGATAATGGAGCTTTTGCCGGCTCCGGTGGGGCCCACTAGGGCCACTTTTTCACCGGGGCGAATGGTGAAATTCAAATTTTTTAGCACCAGATCGTCCGCTTTATAGCCAAAGGACACCTGCTCAAAGCGGATTTCGCCCGCGGCTTGATTACCGGCCGCGATCGCAGCAGAGGCTGCCAGAGCCTCAGACGCCTTGTGCTTATCCGGATCTCGAATTTCAACGGGTTCATTGAATAAATCCTGAATCCGCTCAATGGCGGTAAAGCCCGCCTGAATCGCCGTAAACTTATCGGCAAACTGGCGCAGCGGATCAAACAGCCTTTGGGAGAACAGAATAAACGACGCCAGCGTGCCAAATGCCAAGGATTCTCGCAGCACCAGCAGCCCTCCCAGCACCAGCACCCCGCCAATCGCCATCAGAGAGATCCACTCTAGGGTTGCCGACACGGCTGAGTCAAAGAAAATCGTTGTATCTACCGCGCGGATATATTTTTGATTAGTCTTGCGGAACAGTTGGCTGTTGTAAGCCTCCCGCCGAAAAAGCTGCACCACGTTGATGCCGGAGATATTTTCCTGCAGCGTGGCATTGAGTTCAGAAAGTTTTTCCCGAGCTTTGTAGTTGGCTTTGCGATACTGCTGCTGAAAATAAATAATTAGCCAGGTGACCGGGAACAGCAGCGCAATTAGTAGAATCGCTAACTGCCACTGCCGCCACACCATAGCGATAATCAACGCCAGCATAGACACAATGTCGCTAACGATGCCAATCGCCCCGGTGGAAAAGACATCCCCCAGGGCTTCCACATCGCTGGTAAGCCGGGTAATCAGCTTTCCAACGGGCATTCGGTCAAAAAAGCGCACGGCCAGAGCCGTGACGTGATCAAACAAGTCCTGGCGAATGTCGGCGGTAATATGCTGGCCCACTTTTTGAACCAGGTAGCTCTGCACCCCGTCTAGCAGCAGCCGCGTTGCCACAGTGAATAGCAGCAGCACAATTACAATATTGAGGCCCGACTGCAGCGATCGCTCCTGCAAGAACCAGAGAACCTCCTCCTGTCGCACTAGGGAGACGGCCTCCCCAATCAAAATCGGCTGGGCCGCATTGGCAATCGCCAAAGGCACCAGCAGCGTAAACGGCAGCCACAGCCGCCGCCACTGGCGAGTAATGTAGGGCCACAGCCGGAGAAAAAGCTGCCAGTCCGTCCCGCGATCGGGGCGCTGGTCGGAGCTTTGGGCAGCAGAAGATGAAGATGCAGAAACCATAATTTAAGAGCGAGACCATAGCCGTCGCCGATCGATTGACCAGCAATCTAGCCAGCGCCATACAGCAATCTGACAAAAGATTCAGGCAGTGTTGCCAGTTAGATTGCCTCTGCACCAACGACTCCAGCGATACCCAGTGCAGTGAGCAATCTAACCAAAGCGATAAATGTCGCGATCGCAACATTTCTCATGCCTACCCACTGTACACCAGCCCTATTGATTGCGACCTATGGCTTGATGCGGTAGCGCCAGCAATTGGCCAACGCTATAGAGGTTTTAAGAGGGATTCGGAGATTCACGGGTTGCGCTGAGGCGGCTCACTAAAGGGCGATCGCGGCTCTCCGACCAGAATCACCGACTGCTTGAGCTGATGGAGCAGCAGAGGCGAGCGACGTTTTAGGGTAAAGCGATTACCCATAGAGCGGTGCTGAAGACGCAGAATCACCAGGTCGTAAGCTTGAGCCTCGGTAATCAAGCTTGAGGCCACCCCGTCACTCGGCAGAAGCTGAACCGCTATGGCGGTCTCTGCCCCAGGCAGCGGTTTTAGCAAACGCTGAAATTGATAGTGGAGGCGATCGCGCTGCGAGGTGGTTAGGCGAGGCGAATGGACATGCAGCAGCGTCACCGTTGCCTGATTGACACTGCCTAAAACCTGAGCAAACCGCAGGGTTTGCAGGGCCAGGCGAGAGGGATGCTCAACGGGCAACACAATAGACTTAAACGCCCTTGGAGAGCGCTGTAGACGCGCCACCACAACCGGGCAGTGGGCCGCCCACAGCACATTATCTTGAATGGTATTAAACCAGCCAGATCCCCAGGGTGAGCCCCGATTCATACCCAAAATAATCAAATTGGCATTTTCCTCCCGGCTAAGGTGGCAAATGCCCTGAGCAATATTATTCTCAATGCGGAGTCGGGGCTCAATCGACACCGTTAGGGTTTCAGCCAGGGTCTGAGCCGCGTTGAGTCTGAGCCGCCCCCGCTGAATGGCTCTTGATAGCTGAGCAGAACGCATCTGAGGCTGGGCCGCAGCCACCGCCAGCGGAATAATCCGGCCCCTCTCATAGCGAGCCGCGATCGCCGCCAGCTCAAGTAGCCACTGTTCCGTCCCCGGGTTGTGCAGTGGTACCACAACTGCAAAATTAGAGCCGTCTGCCGCTGGATTCGGCGGCGGTAGCCAGGTCAAAATCTCAGGCTGAGCCGGTGGCTGCACCGTCAAACGGCGGGCAGCCTGGGTAGTTACCAGCGGGCCAACCACCACCGTTACCAGCATTAATAAAATCACGCTGTTAAACGTCTGAGCGTTAATAATGCCGGCCTCATAGCCCACCAGCGCTGCCGCTAGGGTCGCCGCCACTTGAGGCACTGAAAGCGACCACAGGGTCCAAGTTTGCACCCAGCTATAGCCAAAGCAGTATCGTGCGCCCAAAGCGGCCAGCAGCTTAGTGCCCAGCAGCGTAACAATAATTGCCACAGGCAGTTCCACAACCGCCATAATCTGACCGAATGCGCTCAGATCCAGATACAGCCCCATAGCGACAAAAAAGATAGGAATAAACAGCACGCTGCCCAAAAATTCCGTCTTATCTTTCACCGGGCCGTTGCCAATAACGCCGTTCACCGCCAGCCCGGCCAAAAATGCGCCAATAATATTTTCAACACCAATTAGCTGAGCCACTAGCGCCGCTAAAAACACCGCCAGCATCACAAATAAAAACTGGTTGCCTTCGTCCTTGCCCGTCCGCTGAAAAAACACCCGGCTTAATTGACTTAGCCCTACCAAAACGGCAATCGCGTAAATTCCCAGGGACCCCAGCAGTGTCACCAGTTTAAGTGTCGAAAAGTCTCCCTGATTAATGCCTAAACAGACAGCCAGGACAATTAAAGAGCCAATATCGGTAAAAATGGTGGCCCCTACCGCCACTACGACCACCTCATCGCCCGTAATCCCCAACCGCTGAACAATCGGATAGGCTAACAGGGTATGAGAAGCCAGCAGTGAGCCAATCAGCACCGCCGCCAGCCAGCCAAACTGAAACAGTAGCCCGATGGCTATTCCCCCAGCCATCGGCACGGCAAAGGTTAAAACTCCATAGGTCAGAGCGCGATCGCGGGTTTGTTTAAAGATGGCCAGGTCAATTTCTAGCCCAGCCACAAACATCAGATAAATCTTGCCAATTTCGGCCAGCAGCACCATCGTTTCAGATTTGGCATCAAGCCAGCCCAAGCCGCTGCCGCCTAGCACAATGCCCGCCCCGATCAGCCCCACGAGCCCTGGCAGTCGCAGCCGCTCAAATAAGGGCGGAACCGCCAGCACAACCGCCAGCAGCAGCACAACGGTCGTCATCGGCTCTCGCAGCGTGTCACCAACGAGTTCAACCAGAAGCTCCGCCATGGCATTGCCTTAATCATAAGAGCCAGAGACTTGGGTTTGTGGCTGTGGAGGTTCCAATCAGCCAGAAGGGGTTGCCAAGCGCTTGCGCAGGGATTCTGCCCGTCGCTTTGCGATTGAATTGCTCGGCTCGTATTCCAGCGCCGTCTTGTAAGACTCTAAAGCCTGATTCATGAGTTGCTTACGCTCGTAGCTGTGCCCAAGGTTGTTGTAGGCCGTCACATAGTCGGGTGCAATTTTGAGCGCTTCTTTATAGTTGCGAATCGCTACATCAAACTGCTCCTGGGCAAAATAGACATAGCCCAGGGCGTTGTAGATTAAGGCTGCGTTAAGAGCTTCATCTTCTCCAATCTGCTTAAGCGCCTGCTGCAAATAAAGTCCAGCCTGGGTGTAGAGTTTTTTGTCTAGCAGTAAGCTACCCAGCTCATAATATTCCTGAGCGGTGCCTTTTTCCTTAGTCAACTTAGCCTGCAGCCGGGAAAGGGTATTTTCAATACGGCGAGTTTTAAAGACTTGACGAATCACAAAAAAGGCTGCAGCACCCAGCAGCACTAGCAAAACCGATAAATAAAGCAGTAATAAATTGCCGTTTTCCATAACCCCTGTCTAACAGAACTACGGTCTGGCTTGATCTTGCCACGCTCCCCTGATGTTTCCGCAGATCAGCTATTAAATCTTCGTTAGGCTTAAGGGAGTCCCCAATAGTCGGTCCGCTCTGCCAGCCAGCCGTCATCTATCCAATCCTGCAGGTGCCGATTGATCTGCCGCCGTAGCGGACTAAAGCGAGTTCCCTTAGGAATCACAACAGCCAACGGCTCTGCTGATACCAGCGCCGGCAGTTGGCGATAGCGGGGATACTCCTGCACCCAGCCCGTCAGCACGCTGGCATCGGCAGCGAAAGCATCAGCCTGATCCGCCTCCAAAGTTGAGAGGGCTTGTGTATAGGTGCTGGCCCCCACCAGGGTTGCCGACGGAAACAGATAGCGCACCAGGGCGATCGCGCTAGAATTTTCGAGTACGGCAATGCGTCGATTGTTAAGATCTTCGCTGCGCCGAATCGACGGATCGCGGGTAATCACCGCCGTACCGTCGAGATAGTAGGGGATACTAAAGCTTACCAGCCGCGATCGCGCTTCTGTTAGGGTTACCCCTGCGATCGTGATATCTACCTCTCCCTCAATAACAACCGAAAGCCGATCCACATTGCTAACCGAACGAAGCTCAACCGC
>JBCDFX010000081.1:0-12091 GCA_039177155.1 Cyanobacteria bacterium P01_H01_bin.119 | reverse complement strand
TATCTATCAGCTATGTTGCTGTTGGCTCTGGAATTGCTTATGGAATTTGGCGAAACCGCCGTTCTGGGGTCAATCCAGTTGTAGTCACTGTAGCTTTGATATTTTTTAGCTGTGCGTTTGGTCATGCTATGCACGCAGTAGGACATCTAGGATTACCTAATGCCTTGTTTGTTCAAGTAATTGCTGACTTGCTTACAGTTTTTGTCGCTGTCCGATTTTTGACGTACTACGAAAGCTTTGATGTACTGGCTCAGATTAGCCAAATTGTGGCCTCGAAAGAAGAATTAGAGCAGCAAAATATGGCTTTACAGGCTACTCTAAAGGAGCTGAATCAGACGCAAGCTCAGCTTGTACATGCCGAGAAAATGTCGAGTTTAGGGCAGCTTGTGGCAGGAGTAGCCCATGAAATCAACAATCCAGTCAATTTTATTTATGGCAACCTCAAACCTGCAAATGAATATACGCAAGATTTGATTGAGGTATTAGAGAAAATTACTCAAGCTAACTTAGAGTTACCTCCAGATATTGAGACAAAAATGGAGGACATTGAGGTAGATTTTATTAAAGAAGATTTACCGCAGCTATTCAAGTCGATGCAAGCTGGAGCCGACCGTATTCGCCAAATCGTGCTGTCTCTACGTAACTTCTCCCGTCTCGACGAAGCCGATATGAAGTCGGTCAATGTTCATGAGGGCATTGATAGTACTCTACTAATTTTACAAAGCCGTATTAGAGCCACCTCAGAGCGACCAGCAATCACCATCGAGAAAGACTATGGCGAGCTCCACCCGGTAGAGTGCTACGCTAGCCAGCTAAACCAGGTATTTATGAACCTGCTGGGTAACGCAATAGACGCGCTGGAAGAGGCGATGGCGCAGGACAAGCTAACTGCTCCTGTTATTCGCATTCAGAGTCGCCAACTAGACGACCATACTGTGCAGTTTGTCATTGCCGACAATGGCCCTGGCATCCCTGAGGCGTTGCACTCTAAACTGTTTGATGCGTTTTTTACTACCAAACCGATGGGCAAGGGCACTGGCTTAGGGCTTTCGATCAGCTACCAGATCATCACTGACAAACATGGCGGCAGCCTGCGCTGCGCGTCAGCTCCAGGGGTCGGCACTCAGTTTATTGTAGAAATTCCTGTTCGGCAACGATGTGCAAGTGTAACGGGAGTCTCGTCTTGATGCTATGGCCGTTGACTAGACCTTGAAGCGTACAAGCTGTTATTGACGGCTATTTGCTCCCTTATATCTTCTGAATCGCTGTATAACGGGCAGCTTGCCATTTCCTTAACTGTTTGCTCTGCCGCCAGCTACTTATAAATGCACACAAACTAAAACGACTGGCGCTGAAGGGGCAGCTGTATGGAAAATTCGGTGCCTTCACCGACTTCAGAATTAACCTTTAGGGTGCCCTGATGATTGTCTACGATGATTTGGCGAGCGATCGCAAGGCCCAAACCTGTCCCTTTGCCTACCCCTTTGGTAGTAAATAAGTGATCAAAAATCTGCGTTTTGATATCTTCTGGTATACCTGGGCCATTGTCAGATATCGCAACGGTTACCCAGCTCTCTGCTGCCCCCGTTTGGATGGTAATGCGCTGAGGATTTGCCTTTGCTTCCTCAAAACTGCAGCTTTGACTAGCGTCATCTAGTGCATCAATGGCATTCGCCAAAATATTCATAAAGACCTGATTGAGCTGCCCCGGAAAGCAGTCGATATTCGGAATATCGCCATAGTTGGTGATAACCTCAATGGCGGGTCTTTGCTCATTCGCTTTAAGGCGATGACGCAGAATTAGTACGGTACTGTCAATCCCTTCGTGGAGATTAAAGGCTTGTTTTTGGTCGGTGTCTGCCCGCGAGAAGGTACGCAGGCTTTTACTAATAGATTTGATGCGATCGCCGCTATCCTTCATAGCGCGGATTAACTGGGGCAGGTCTTCTCGCACAAACGCTAAATCAACCGCCTCTAGCTCATCTTCTAATTTGGGGCTAGGGCTGGTCAGCTCCTCAGCGTAGAGATCTAGTAGCTGAAGTAAATCACCGACATAGTCTTCGGTGGCCTGCACATTGCCCAAAATGCAGCCCACTGGGTTATTGATTTCATGGGCAACCCCGGCGACTAGTCCCCCCAGAGCCGACATCTTTTCACCCTGCACCAGCTGCAGCTGAGTATTTTGCAGCTCGGCTAAGGTTTTTTCTAGCGCGTTAGACTTTTGCACAATCAGATCATCTGCTTGTTTGCGATCGCTAATGTCAAAGATTACTCCTTCCAAGCATTGAAGTTCACCGGCGTCATCAAAAATTCCTTTTCCTTTTTCGGCGACCCACCGCGCTGAGCCATCCCGATGAATAATCCGGTACTCCATGGTAAAAGGCTGCTGCAAAGCGACCCCTTGGGCCACTGCCTCGTCGACCAGTGCGGTGTCATCAGGGTGAATCAGGCTGGCATAGGTGCGTTCTTGATTGTTGATAAAGTCAGAGGCCAGATATCCCGATAGCTCTTCAATGGCATTACTCATAAACTCCATGGTCCAGTCGGCATCATTCTGACAGCGATAGACCGCACCATCTAGATTAGATAAGAGAGTGCGGAATTTTGACTCGCTAATAAGTAAGGACTGTTCTGCTGCTTTGCGATCGCTAATATCACGGCAAATACAAATAAGCTTGCCATTGTCCAAGGACAATAAACTGACCTCTTGGGCAAAGGTGGTACCGTCTTTGCGCAAAGCGGTAGCTTCTCCTGACCACTGCCCCAATTGAGCCAACATCGGAAATGCTGTGTTGTTAAGGCGTTTTATCTCCGCTGGAGAGTAGAGCTTTTCCCAGCTTTGACCCATAAGCTCGTCTAACTCGTAGCCAAGTAGGGACACGTGGGCTTCATTGAGATAAATATAGTTGCCGTCTTCTAATATGGCGATGCCATCATTGGAAGATTCAATCACAGAAGACTTGAGCACAACAGACTCGTAGAGCACGGCGTTTTCAAGAGAAATACCGGCCTGAGTGCATAAGAAATTAAGAATAACAATTCGCTCGTCGGTAAAGATTCCGCTAGTAAAGCGATTTTCAAGCAGGATAATACCAATACAGCGACCTTGGTTCAAGATAGGCAAGCATAAGACACTCTTGGGCTGATGCTCTCTCAAGTAATCGTCTACAACGGCTAAATCAGTCTCTAGATTGTCGATAACGACAGCTTCCTGGATATTTTTGACATACTGAATCAGTTTGACAGGAAGATTGGGATTATTATCGAGAGGAGCACTACAGAGTTGAATCTCTTCGGCAGTAGTGATGGCGCGCACCTGCCATTCTTCATTTTCATCTGGCAGCAGCAGCGCGCAGCGATCGCCCCCTGAGTTTTGCAAAATAATTTGAGTCAGTTGGCGCAGCAGCTCATCGAGTTCAATAGTGCTAGAGAGCACCTGAGACGCTTTTAGGATGCTGGCAAAATCAAATGTTTGATTGAGATCGGTCGTGCTAGAGCTTGGGTGACTGCCCTCAGAAATCGAAACGGCTGGATCGACAATGGTCATCAGCGTGTTTATTATTTCTCCGGTCGCCTGTGGCTGCTGCAGAATAGATTGCAGCAGTTCAGGGTAGCGAGCTTCTAAGGCTGCGGTTTTAGCTTTAGCTCCCCATCTGGCGTAGCAGTAGTAGGCCGACTGCATATAAGTGGCCGCGATTTTTTGCTTATCCCAATTTAGGTAGAACTTGGCTGCAAGCTCATGGGCTAGGGCTTCTTCCGGCTGATAGGCACTAGCTTTGGCGGCTGCGATCGCCCGATCGTAATAGTCAATCGCCGATGTCGTTTGCCGCAGCACCCGGCATTTTTCAGCTTCAACTAAGTACCAGCTATGCAGTGAATTCTCAGGGGCAAACTGTGACCACTTTTTGAGCTTTCGCTGATTCTTGGTAACGTTGCGGAGCAGTCTTCGACGCTCAGCGCGGGTTGCTGTGGCATAGGCGGCCAGTTGCGCCAGCGAATCATAGAGATAAAGGGGAACGTTTGGAAACATGGCCGTTCCGGCATCTTCATGCTGTTTGGCGTAGTTAGCGGCTTCAACCGCCTCGGGTATCTCATCAAAGAGGTAGTGAAGCTGCAACTGCTGAAGATAGGACAAAAATAGCCCGGTGCGATCGCCGGCGGCAAGCTGCGCCGGGAGATCCTGAGTTTCTGAATAGTGAGGGCCGCTAAGACTGCTCGGTTCGGGGGCATTGCCGGTCAAATTTAGGGCAGCTTGGTAGTAAATCTGATTGTAAACCAGAGCATTATTTTGCTTCCATGGTCTGATTGCCTCATTGCGAGCCTGAAGAACCGATGACAAATTAGAGAGTTCATCTCCGCCCCAGTATAGGTGTATTCCCTGAAGCAGCGCTGACCAGGCTGCATACTCCAAATCTCCGGTCTCAACCCCGCTTTGATAGGCACTCTGTAGCCCCGGCACCGTCAGCGAGAGATGCTGTTTCCAAGGGTTGATAAACGAGTTGACCGTAAAGCCTGTGCGGCAGCGCAGACCTTTGGCGTTGAACTTTTCTAAAATATTTAAGGCCAATTGCCCAAACTCGTAGCCTATATTGATATCGGTAAAAACCCCGCACAAAATTGTTCCATACCAGGCGTAGGCAAATGCAGACAGGGGCATATTGCCGTACTGTATCGACAGCTGGACCTGTTGAAAAGTAACAAGGGGCAAAAGCTTTGGAGCCCCAATAAATGATGGGGATATCATGCTTGAAAGAATCCGCATGGCCGCCAACTTCTCTGGCTTAGTCATAATTGGTAGATTAACCAAATCTTTTGGGGCTCTTCCCCTTAAGAGAAATTTGGTTTTGACTAGACCTATCAAGATTTGGACATTATTAGGGGTTTGCGGCAGCTCAATACCGAGCTGTTTAAGCACATTTAGCCCGGTTTTAATCGCATCTGTGAGCTGATTCTGGGCCATATGGGCTTGAATCTTGGTCTCGTAAATTGCAATTTTATCGAGTAGGGTTCGAGCAGATTTTAGGGTGATATCAATAATGGCATCGAGTTGTTCAAAAGCGCCGCTTAAATAAATAGCCTCTGCGATCGCCTCATGGAGCGCCAGCGATAGCGTATATTGCGATTTCCAGTGATTGCTCTCCAGTAGCTCAATGCCTTGAGTCAAATAGTTAATAGCAGATCGATAGGCCGTTGCTGACTTTGCTTTTTGGCCTGCTCTAAGATTCAGCTGGGCCAGCTCGTCTCGCTGTTTAGATAAGGTGATTAGCGGATGCCCGATATTCAAATGACTAACAATATCAAACAGCTTTTCATCACGCTCAGATTCTGAACTCTTCTCCAACAGCAAGCGTCCAATCTTGAGATGGGTGGTCTGCTTTTGGTCATTTGGAATAAGCGAGTAGGCTGCCTGCTGAACGCGATCATGCAAGAAACGATAGGTCAAATTTACTGAGCGATCGGCGTCGGCCGGATCTGTTGCCTCCGACTGAAAGAACTTATAGGTCTGGCTGTTAGGCAGCACTAGGCCCGCCTGTAGGGCTCTCCATAGGGCATTGGCTACATCAATCGAGGACTGTTCTGATACAATCGCCAAATTGCCAAGGTTAAACTGATTGCCGATGCAGGCCGCCAATTTGAGCACCTCCTGAGTATCGGCAGGCAGTTTTTGCAGTCGCTGGGCCATAAATTCGACAACGTCATCAAGCAGTACCGCCTGCTGCACTTGAGCAATATCACATCCCCAGTACCCAAGTTCTGTGTCGAACTGAATCAGGTTTTCCTCGTATAGACCTGACAAAAACTGAGTCGTAAAAAATGGATTGCCCTCTGTTTTTTGATAAATCAAATCGGTTAATTGATGGGCTACTGCTTTCCGACAGCTAAGGGCATCAGCAACTAAGCAGTTGATATCTTCTCTAGAGAGAGGTGCCAGGGTAATTGTATTAATAGTTGAGTTTACTTTTCTGACTTCATCCAGGGTTAACATTAGTGGATGGGCCGGAAAGACTTCATTGTCTCGGTAGGCTCCTATGATTAATAAATAAGCGCTGGACACATCGCTCATCACCAGGTTTATCAGCCCTAATGAAGCTGAGTCTGCCCACTGTAAATCATCAAGAAAAATAACTAAAGGGTGCTCTTCAGTCGTAAACACCTGGAGAAATTTAATCAGAAGCAAGTTGAAGCGATTTTGGGCAGCGCTGCCCGATAGTTTGGGCACAGGGGGCTGCTGGCCAATAATAATCTCTAGCTCTGGGATGACCTCGACAATAACCTGGCCGTTTTCTCCAATCGCATGGAGAATTTTACGTTTCCACTGCTGCAGTTGAGTATCACTTTCACTCAGCAACTGCCCGATCAAATCTCGCAGCGTCTGAATAAAGGCAGACAGCGGAATATTGCGGTTAAACTGGTCAAACTTACCTTTGATAAAATAGCCCTTTCGCTGGGTAATCGGTTTGTGGACTTCATTAACCACAGCGGTTTTGCCGATGCCGGAGAAGCCTGCCACCAGTATCAGTTCCGATGTGCCGCCAGCAACTCGATTAAAGGCATTCAGCAGTGTCTGAACTTCAACTTCGCGACCATAGAGCTTTTCGGGAATCAGAAAGCGATCGCTTAAGTCGCGATGCCCTAGCTCGAACGCCTGAATCTCACCGGCTCTTTTCCACTGGATAAAGCACTGTTCTAAATCATATTTAAGGCCGAGAGCACTCTGATATCGATCTTCTGCATTTTTAGCCATCAGTTTAGCGACAATCCCCGCCAGTGCAGACGGGACTGCTGGATTGACCTGATCGGCAGCAGTCGGCACTTGGGCCATATGGCAATGGATTAGCTCTAGGGGCTCGCTACTGGAAAAGGGCAGCTGTCCGGTAAGCAGTTGATAGAGCGTCACGCCCAGAGCATAGAAATCCGTGCGGTAGTCGATGGCCCGGTTCATTCGCCCGGTTTGCTCAGGGGCCATATAGGCCAGGGTGCCCTCCAGACTCTTGGGACTTTGAATTGCCTGGGTCTCCTTGGGCAGTAGGGAAGCAATGCTAAAGTCAATTAGCTTAACCTGCCGGGAGTCGGGGTGAATTAAGATATTGGCGGGTTTAATGTCCTTGTGAATAACCCGACGCTGGTGGAGGTCGTGAAGAATATCCGTCAGTTGTAAAGCAATATTCAAGATATCAGAGAGGTTAAGCGGATGCTGTTGACGATACTGCGCCAAATCAACGCCCATAAAGCCTTCCATCACCAGCGCGTAGCCATTGCCACAGGACTCTAGAGTAAGGGGACGAACAACGCTGGGAATATCCAAGTTTTTCGCCACCGTATACTGGTTGCGAAACTGCAGCAGATCGGAAAAGCTGGGATATCTCTGAGACAGGACTTTGATCACAACAGGCTGCTGAGTGGATTTTGCTAACGCACGGTAAACCGTAGTTCGAGCCCCGTCATAAATTGTCTCTATCAGGGTGTAATCGGATAGCTGCTGGGCCGTGATTGAGTTAGCTACGCTAGTCATATACCAGAGTTAGAATGAAATCAGCCTATTCTAGGGTTCCCTAGTATAGAGGCGATCGCATACTTAAGCCTTTACACAATTTCTCTTCTCAGCCCGTTAGGCAAAAACTTTACGCGGCTTTATCTGGCTTTATCTAAAGTTAAAGCGAGGCAGAACGGTTAAGGTTGTGCGAAATTTTATGCGATCGCGAACATTCTGTTTGCTCATCCCCCAGCCGCGATCCAGATGATCATATTCATCCAAAAGTCAGCCTGTTCCCAAATATTAGAACTGGCGATGACGCCGTGGTCAAATTACTGTTTAGAACTCTGCAATCATTTCAAAAATCGTTCCAAACCGCTACACCAAAGTTAGCCCCTAATCAAAACGCTAAACAGGGCCAGACGTGCAAATACGCCTAGGGTCTAAGGCTAACTTAGTTATAAATCTTTTTGCTTATAGTGCCTCATCAGAGTTATTACCACAAAATCAACATATTTACCAGAATTTATAACAATATTTCTACTTTTATCGATAGTCATGTTAAGTTACCCGTATAAACGAGGTTCTAACACCTCGAGAGCTCCGAAAACATTACTTTCCCGAGAACTCAAATGACAAAGACGACCTTGGCAGTTAAGGGTTTTATTGACACCTACAACAAAGAGCCTTTGGGCTATGAGGACTTGAGTCTTGCCATTGAAACTATTTGCAGTAGTCATGTCTTTAAAGACTTGCTGCATGCCCTAGTGGGCACCAAAGCTTTTTCCGAAGCAATCGGCCATGAATTTGCGGCAGATGGAGCCATTAAAGGACTCTCTGCCTGCCGTAGATTGCGTAGCGGATTGAACTTTTCCCTGAGCCACTTTTTTGGGCTGTTGAGTGAACTGGTCGCCGCTTTTAACATAGCCGCCGGACTAGATTGGTCAGCGTTTGCCGATCGCCTCTATGACGATTCCCTTGGCGAACAAAAGCTGTTGAATGTTTTAGTCAATGGCAAAAACGGTGAGGACTATAAAGCATGGGCTTACGAACTGGTTGAGAGCGACCCTCACGCTATTTATCCCACTTCTAGCTACCGCGAAAGTAAAGGATATGTCGTTAGCACCGACGATGATCAAGTTGTTGAAGCGGTAATGTCCTCTAGCACGTTTACCTCTATCCGGGTTTTAGAAAACGTTTTAGAGCCTGAGCAGTCCATTCTGCGTGATATGTATATTGCTTCGGGCCGCTGCGTTGCGCTAGTGGATCAAAATGTGGAGCGATACTATGGCGAGCAGATCGAACACTATTTTGCTTACCACAGTATCCAGCTCGACAAGCTGGTATACCGGGCGATGGAAGTAGATAAGGGCATCCACACTGTAGAGCGGATGCTGGGAGACTTTAAGCGTCTTGGCGTTTCTCGAAATGAGCCTGTACTGATTGTGGGCGGCGGCGTTCTGACTGATACGGGCGGACTGGCCTGCGCCCTGTATCACCGCAACACTCCCTACGTCATGCTGTCTACCTCTATTGTGGCGGGCATTGACGCGGGGCCATCTCCCCGCACCTGCTGCGACGGCTTTGGCTACAAGAACTTGTTTGGGGCATATCATGCGCCGGTGCTGTCTCTGACCGATCGCTCTTTCTTCAAGACCCTGCGGGCGGGCTGGCTGCGCCACGGTATTGCCGAAATTATCAAAATGGCAACGGTGAAGAACGAGCCCCTGTTCCGCTATTTGGAAGAGGCTGGCTCGGCTCTAATCACAACTCGCTTTGGCACCCTAGAGTGCCAGCCCAAAGACGACATTAGCGTACTCTCCCAAAAGATCTTGGGAGCCGCCATGCGCAGCTATGTGGAAGCTGAGTACGACAACCTCTACGAAACGCATCAATGCCGCCCTCACGCCTATGGCCATACTTGGTCACCTGGCTTTGAAATTGAGGCGGGGTTACTCCATGGTCATGCAGTTGCAATTGGCATGGGTTTCGGAGCATATCTGAGCTACCGCACAGGCTGGATTGAAGAAGGCGCTTTCCATCGCATTTTGAAGCTAATTAGCTCCTTTGGGTTGAGCCTGTGGCACGATGTGCTGCTGAATGAAGAAACCCTATGGGCTGCTCAAGAAAAGATTGTGCAAAAGCGCGGCGGTAATTTAGCTGCGCCCCTGCCCAAGGGGGACATTGGCAAATGCGGCTACCTGAATGAGCTGACTCGCGATGAGCTAAAGCTGGCGATCGCTGCCTATCAGCAAATCTGCGAGACCTATCCCCGTCAGGGCTTAGGCATTGAGCCCCTGTGCAGCGATGTTGGATTGGAAGATCCCTCCACTGTAGGGCACTCTCTTACCACCGCTCCGGCCACTGCCCACGGTGTTTCCTCTATCGAAGCGCTCTCTGGCGTATAACAGAAGGCATCAGCCATGACGATGGAACCCTTTGATTTTGTTATTCCCCTCTTCAAGCTGCGCTGGAATACCCGCGCCGTTTTAGAGGGGTTGACAACTCACTATCGGCCCCGGGCAATCCACGTGATTGCCCCTGCCGCTGAAGCCAATGCCCTGGCAGAGGCTGCCGGGGCTTGGCAGAGTGCGCCTCTGTTTACCCATCCTGAAGAAACTTTTTTCGGGTTATCCAAAGATGAGATCTGCGCCGAAATTGATCTGGGCAAATCCCTGTATACTCCCGGTTGGTTTTATCAGCAGTTGCTTAAGCTCGGTGCCTCAGAAGGGATTGAGGGACTAAGCGAGTGGTATGCCGTATGGGATAGCGATTTGCTGCCTGTTGCCACTTGGCCATTGATTCAAACTCAGGACGGGCAGATTAAACACAGCTTTGCCCTGATTCAGCACAATCAGTACGGCAATGCCAAAATCGTAGCGGCTTGGGCCCACTGGATTCGCACCATTCTGGAGGTTGAGCCAATTACAGATCCAGTGGGGACGTTTATTCCTCACCATATGTGGTTTAAGCAGGGGCATTTAGCCGGGTTTAAAGCTCAAATCCAGCGCTATTTTCAGTCTGAAGAATCCTGGCTGTTGCTGATGATGCGATCGGCAAACACCTTCGATACCTTCGGAGAGTACTGGTGCTATTCATCGTGGGTTGCGGCTAAGGCCCCGGAAGATTTGTCATTTTATTCCTATGAGCGCTACGGTGCCACAACGGAGCGTTTTTTTGATGACGGCACCGGGCTATTTTCTAAGGCGCTGCGCAAGGCGCTGCAGATTTCGGCACCGGCTACTGCCGAAGATGGATTTTCGCCCTCTTACACGGCGGTAGATCGCTTTATTCAGGCTGAGTATGGGCCAGACGAGCTGCCCTCTTCTTTGTCTTTTGAAAGTAGTCCTCGGCATCTGAAAAAGGACAAGGCTAATCTACATATTGAAGAAAGCCGCTCTCGCTGGAATCCTCGCATGGCGGGGACATCAGAGTCTCTGGAACCTCAGGCGTAAAATCAACTTGACCAAAGCCCTATCAAAAGCGGCAGAATGCAGCTGCATTCTGCCGCTTTTTAAGGCGTGTCATCAGTTGAGAGTAAAACTGAAGGATGAGCCTTGCTACGCCCTGACTGCTACAGGTTATCGACAGAGGTGCTGACCACGCGGCTCAGGTCGGGAGTGAGCTCAACCTGGTAGCCGTTCAATCCACCGATAAACACGGGCTCACCGTTGGATCTCCGAGGGTGAGAGGCGGTATTAGCCGTAATGACTAAGTTACCTGCAGGGTTCGTCGATAAATCGGTGATAGTCAACGAGTTGGAGTTGCCATTCGTCAGCTCGGCGGTAATGTATGCCGCATCAAGGAGATTGCCTGTGGCTGGGTCAAGCCTGCCGACAACCGCCACGCGAGCCCCGCCACCGCGACCGTAGCTGCGTAGCCATCCGGTTTGAGCATCCCCGCTCGCTCGCCGGAAGTCTTCACTGGGACTGCCCCCTGTTCCAACAATGCTAAATAGGGCATACAGGTTGTTGCCATCCCAGTAGGCACCATAGGTCCGACCATCAGGCGGCGTATCTTCATAGTCATCTCGAATCCAGTTGTTAGCGGGATTGCTGCTGTCGAAACTAGCAATAATCGGATTTTGGTTATTGCCGCTTACCTGCTGGAAGCCGTAGTAAATGGTCTGGCTACCGATGGTGATGCTAGGCGCATTTCGAGCAATCAGCGCCGCCTCAGTGATGCTAGGGCTAAATCCTGGTACTCCACTAGGCGATCGGACAGACAAATCGGCTCCAGGACGAGGCTCCGGTTCAGGCTCTGGTTCGGGTTCCGGCTCAGGCTCTGGTTCGGGCTCAGGCTCCGGTTCGGGCTCAGGCTCTGGTTCAGGTTCGGGCTCAGGCTCTGGTTCGGGCTCAGGCTCCGGTTCCGGCTCAGGCTCCGGTTCCGGCTCAGGCTCTGGTTCTGGTTCTGGCTGAGGCTCTGGCTCTGGTTCAGGTTCAGGTTCGGGCTCTGGCTCCGGTTCAGGTTCGGGCTGAGGTTCGGGCTCTGGCTCCGGTTCGGGCTCTGGCTCCGGATCTGGCTCAGGCTCTGGTTCGGGCTCTGGCTCCGGTTCAGGTTCGGGCTCTGGCTCCGGTTCAGGTTCGGGCTCAGGTTCGGGTTCGGGCTCTGGCTGAG
>JBCDFX010000080.1:0-12235 GCA_039177155.1 Cyanobacteria bacterium P01_H01_bin.119 | reverse complement strand
TCTGCTTTGGTAATGGGCGCGTTTAGGGTGCGGCTGCGGGTCATTTGCTGGTAGTCGGCATATTTTACTTTGAGGGTTAGGGTATGGCCCCAGCGGTTTTGCTGGGCGAGGCGACTGGCCACCTGGCCAGCAATGTCCTGAAGCTTGTCCACCATGTCTTCTAGTTTGACCAAGTCGATGGAAAAGCTCTGCTCGGCGCCAATCGACTTGCGAATGCGGTTGGGGTTGACGGGTCTGTCGTCTTGTCCTCTAGAGACGCGGGCGTAGTAGTGGCCTATTTTGCCAAATCGAGCCACTAGGTCAGCTTGCGGCCAGCGGCGCAGATCTGCCCCCGTGTGGATGCCGAGCGCTTTGAATTTTTTAGCTGTCACGGCACCAACCCCGTGAAATTTTTCGATCGGTAAAACGGCTACAAATGGTTCGACCTGGTCAGGCGCAATAAGATACAGTCCGTCTGGCTTGTCCATGCCGGAGGCGATCTTAGCCAAAAATTTATTGATGGATATTCCTGCTGAAGCGGTCAGTCCGGTGTCCTGAAGAATGTCCTGTTTAATGGCGCGGGCGATCGCGATCGCAGAAGGGATTCCCCGCTTGTTTTCCGTCACGTCTAGGTAGGCTTCGTCTAAAGACAGCGGTTCGACTAAATCGGTATAGCTGAGGAAAATCCGCCGAATCTGCTGAGAGACTGCTTTATAAACCTCGAATCGGGGTTTTACAAAAATCAGCGTTGGGCAGAGCTGCACCGCAGTGCGGGCTGGCATCGCAGAGTGAATGCCGTAGCGACGGGCTTCATAGCTTGCTGCTGCTACGGCGCCGCGCTTTTCTGGTCTCCCGCCAACCACCAGGGGCTTGCCCCGGTAGTCGGGATTGTCTCGCTGCTCTACCGAGGCGTAGAACGCGTCCATATCCACATGGATAATCTTGCGTATCATGGGGCAGTGTGGGTGCGCCGTTGTTATCTGGACACGACAGGACAGTGAACGGTTGCATAGAACCTGAATTATCCTACGCGTCCCCAAGCGCCAGTAATGGAAAAATTTATAGAATTCATCTTCGGCAGTCTGCTGGCCCTGTTTCCCATTGTCGATCCCATTGGCAGCGTGCCGATTTTTTTGACGTTGACTGCATCGGCTTCAGATCGAGTGCGACATCAGTTTGCCCGGCGCACCGCCCTAAATGTGATGGTGGTGCTAATTGTATTTCTGCTGGTCGGCGGCTGGATTCTGCGATTTTTTGGCATTTCCCTAGAGGTGGTTCGCATTGCCGGAGGGATTGTCGTGTTTCATGCCGCTTGGCAAACTATGAATGCCAAACCTAAGCTGTCCCGACAGGAGAATCAGGGCGCAATTCACAGCATTGACCACCATGAAGACATTTCCTTTATGCCGATGACGATTCCGATGCTGGCTGGTCCAGGCTCTATTGCGGTCACGTTGGGCCTTTCTGCCCAAGCCGGACGAGATTTATCGGTGGCAACCACTCTTAATTTAATTGCCGCGGCGATCGCGATCGCGGTTTTAAGCCTAATAATTTACCTCTGCCTACGCTCATCTTCTTATTTGCTAAAAGTGCTGGGAGAAAGGGGAATCAGCGCCATGAGCCGTATTATGGGGCTGTTTATCTTAGCCATCGGGGTGCAGCTTATCCTAAACGGCATTGCCGACTGGCTGGAGATGGTGGCACTGGTGTCGGCAGCAATTTAGGCATAAACGACAAATGAAATTAGGGTGTCAAGACGCGTTTGTTGCGCTAGCCGGACAGGATTTTCCCCGGCTGGTAGGGTTTTATCAGCAGCTGCTGGAGCGAGCGCCTCAGCCCTTGATTCCCCAGATTTATGCTGAGTTCCAGCTCCCTGGGTTGCGGCTCGCTA
Source organism: Cyanobacteria bacterium P01_H01_bin.119 (assembly GCA_039177155.1). Taxonomy (GTDB): domain Bacteria; phylum Cyanobacteriota; class Cyanobacteriia; order Phormidesmidales; family Phormidesmidaceae; genus JBCBZT01. The sequence continues at coordinate 10,365 of JBCDFX010000080.1, read as the reverse complement.
TTTTTAATCCCAAAGCCGGAAGAGAATTTAACGGGCCGTCTAGCGGGGCGATGAGTGTGTGCCTCGAAGTGAAAAACCTAGACGCCGCGATCGCCCATGTTCGGCAAATTGAGGGCTCAACGCTCTCAGCGATGATGACTGCGTCCCACGGCAGAGAGATTTACCTATTTGATCCGGCGGGAAATCGGCTGATTTTACATCAGACTGGAGCATATAGCAGCCGAAAGGACGATTAGGATGAGGCTGCGAGTCCAATTGCTCTTATAGCCAGTATTTCAGTGTCCTGAATGCCGTGAGCAATTGGGCCAGCACTATAGGCGCTTTAGAGCAGCTTAGCCAGCTGGGCTTTTAAGGCTGGCCGGCTAAACTGGGCCAAGCTTTCCTGCCGCAGCCAGTCCCTGTCACAGCGGCGATCGCCCCCCTTTAAAATTTCAATGCAGGCCGCGGCAACCGCCTCCGGATCGCGGTGGGGCACCTGCCATCCCAGCCGGCCATCCTGCAGAGGATCTGCCGATCCGTCTCGGTCTCCCGAAAGCACCGGAACCCCGCATGCCATCGCCTCTAGGTACACGATGCCGAACCCCTCTTGGGAGGGCATAATGTACGCATCCGCCAGGCGATAGTGCTCAACTAAAGCTTCCGTGGGCACAAACCCGGCAAACACCACTCGATCGGCAACCCCCAGCTCCGCAGCTAAGCGCGCCAGACGTGGCTGATCGTCGCCGCGACCGACGACAAGATATTTCACATCGGGACAGACTTTAGCGATCGCTGATAGGGCTCGGATAGTTACATCTACCCCTTTGTAGATATCTCCAGACCACAGCCGGGCTACGGTCATTAGCACCCTGGCGTGGCGTAAATCATATATTTCAATCAGCGCTTCGGATTTTTGGCCGGGCGTAAAGCGATCGCCATCCACCACACAGGGCAAGAGCCTAACTTTCTCTGGGTCAATTTGGTTGGCCTGACACAGCAAATCTCGGCTGTAGCGGCTGATTGTCCACACCTCTGCTGCCCGCTGTAAAGCCTCACGAAACGGTGACTCTAGCGGATACCAGACCTCTTTGCCATAGGTTAATACGGTGTAGGGAATCCCCAGTCGCCGGCAAATTCTGCCCACCAAAGGCGCTAAGCGACCGTGACCGCATAAAACCCGATCCGGGCGCTGCCTCAGCAACATCGCAATTAGGGCCATTGCCAGCCGCAGACGGCCAAGCCTCGGCCAGCGAGATTTGAAGTAGTGAAACTGAAATTTGGATGATTGACTCAGGGGATTTGGGCAGTTTGCACCGTCGCGCAGCAGCAGTACATCAGCGGGGGGCGCATCTGCGATTGCTTCATAAGCCGTCAGCACATCGCAAATATAGGACTGAATGCCTCCCTCGCACTCGAAGATTTCGAGGAATAAAAAACAGTAGCGGCGGGTATGAGTCACAAATTTTATGCGTCAGAGAGCATTCCAACTACACCGAAGAGGGCTGCACCGTCCCAGCCTGGAGCTGCTCCAAATCGGCGCGCACCATCTTCTCAATGAGTTCTTCAAAACTAACTTGCGGAATCCAGCTTAAATTCCGATTGGCCCGAGTGGGATCGGCAACCAGTTGAAAATGTTCGTCCGACCGTAGCAGACCGGGATCAAGATCGACATAGGCTTGCCAGTCCAAATCTACGCTGGCAAAGGCGGCAGCGACTAAATCTCTAACGGAATGAAGTTGGCCAGTACCAATGACATAGTCTTCCGGAGTATCTGCCTGCAGCATTCGCCACATGGCATCCACATAGTCACCGGCAAATCCCCAATCTCGCCGCGCGTCTAGGTTGCCCATCATTAGGCGATCGCGCAGACCGAGTTTAATCGAAGCTGCCGCCAACGTTACCTTACGGGTTACAAACTGGGGTGGCCGCAGAGGCGATTCGTGGTTATACAAAATCCCGCTACAGGCAAACAGCCCATAGCGCTGACGGTTGTGAACCATCGTCCAGTGGGCATGAAGCTTAGCTGCACCGTAGGGGTTCTTCGGACGAAAGGGCGTCTCTACCGATTGGGGCGACTCCTGCACATCACCAAAAATTTCTGAACTACTGGCCTGATAAAACCGAGTTTCTAGCCCCACGGTCCGAATGGCCGACAACAGCCGCGTTGCGGTTCCGGTGATTAAATCCAGCGTTCCCAAAGGGTCTTTCCAGGAGTCTGGAACGAAACTGGGAGCGGCTAAATTATAAATCTCCCCAGGATTGAGCCGCTCCACCGCAACCTGCAGCGCGTCACTGCCGGTCAAATCGACAGAATAAATATCTACCCGATCAACCAAATCTCGTAGCTTAGTAACACTGCCTTGGCGACTAGGAGGCACAAGCCCCACCACCCTGTACCCTTTTGAGAGTAAAAGCTTGCTTAGGTAGTAGCCGTCTTGCCCAGTGATGCCTGTGATCAGTGCAGTTCGAGTCATAGCAACCGTGAGTAGAAGTTATAAAGGTTGGGAAGCTGATCTAAGATTCCCATAAGCTGACAGCGATTCACGGAAACCGAATCAGTGATTTAAACAAAACAAATACTGCGGCAGTAAGCTTACTCACTGCCGCAGCCTATAGAATTTATGCACCTTCGCCTATCTAGAACAGCCCCAGGGTCAGAGACTTATCAATTGGGAAGGTTGCGCCAATTCCAAGCCATAGGGTCACCGCTGTGCCAAACAGAAAAACAGTGGTTGCCACAGGGCGGCGAAACGGATTTTGAAACTTGTTGATGCTTTCAATAAAAGGCACCAGCATCAGACCCAGCGGAATGGCCGTCTGCAACAGAACCCCCAAAAGCTTGTTTGGAACAATCCGCAAAACCTGGAAAACCGGGTAAAGGTACCACTCAGGCAAAATTTCCAGCGGGGTTGCAAATGGATTAGCAGGCTCACCAACCATCGCGGGATCAAGCACCGCCAAGGACACACAGCAAGCAATCGTCCCAAAAATTACAACCGGGAACGTATACAGCAGATCGTTGGGCCAGGCAGGCTCGCCATAATAGTTATGCCCCATGCCCTGCTTAAGCTTTTCTCTTAATTTAGGATCACTGAGATCCGGCTTCTTAAGTATTTCCATTTGTTAACGGGTTCTCCTACTCTCAGTTGGCCCTATCAAAACACAATTACAGCATAGACGATGCATAGAAGGCACCAGTTGAACTGGCAAACCTTTTCAGACTCTACAAAGGACCGGAAATACCCTGCTTTCGAATCATCAAAAAGTGCATCAGCATAAAGACCGCAATTGACCAAGGCAGCACAAAGGTGTGCAGGCTGTAAAAACGGGTTAGGGTGGCTTGACCGACGCTGTCGCCGCCGCGCAGCAGCTCAACGATAAAATCACCCACCACCGGAATCGCACTGGGAACGCCAGATACAATCTTGACAGCCCAGTAGCCGACCTGATCCCAAGGTAGGGAGTAACCTGTTACCCCAAAGGTCACCGTAATGACAGCTAGAATAACGCCCGTCACCCAGGTTAGCTCACGGGGTTTCTTAAAGCCGCCGGTCAGGTAGACCCGGAAAACGTGAAGAATCATCATCAGCACCATCATGCTAGCGGACCAGCGATGGATAGAGCGAATCAGCCAGCCAAAGTTGACCTCAGTCATCAGGTACTGAACAGAGTTAAAAGCCTCAGTGACAGTGGGTTTGTAATAAAACGTCATGGCAAACCCGGTGGCAAACTGAATTAAGAAACAGGTCAGGGTGATGCCTCCCAAGCAGTAAAAAATATTGACGTGGGGAGGGACGTATTTGCTAGAGATGTCATCGGCAAGAGCCTGAATCTCCAGCCGTTCATTAAACCACTGATACGGTTTTGAATCGGTGACTTGTTTAGTAAACATGAAGCGGAAATGTTATCGGTAATGTATTGCCATTAAATGTAACATGACACAAAATCAGCCTAAATCATGGCTTGACATTGGGCCATATTCTAAGGGCTTTCTTAAGCTTGTAATAAACCTGCAATAAACCTGCAATAAACCGCTGAGAGCCTTATAGAGCCTGTTCTTTTGGCGATCGCAAAAGGATTCTTTAAGCTCAGCTTCACAGGGATTATGCTCTAAGGTCTTAATAAAAAGACACGGTTCACTCGGCTAAGATGCCCCGTTTTGCATGACGCAAGCCAGACTGCCTGCACGCTGATTAAAGTACTGCAGCCAAGATTAACAGGCCGAGATTGACAGGCCGAGATTTATGGGGGCGAGCCTGTTAAAGACTCAATTCTTAGAATCTTCTTTACGTTCGACCGGTTAAGCCTAAATCTCGTTCAAGATATAAGTCCTGGGATTGAAACTATAGCGCTAACTAAATTGCTCACAGAACTGGATATTTCTAGAGTGCTGATCTGGCAGGCGACCTGTCAGGTAATCTGGCTCCCAGTCCGGTTCTACCCGGATTGGCGACTGTGATAAGACCAATCTCTGGTCCTTTAGGTTGGCGCCTTAGATTGAGATGGGACTGGATACGAACTCAGTTATACGAATACGACTCTTTTTTATGCGTGCAGCAATTCTGAAGAATGCCTTGAAAGTTTGCATTGGCATTGCCATCGTAATGGTGGCTTGGCTGGGGCTGCATCAATCGCCAGCGATCGCATTAAGCGAAAATCAAAAGCTGATTGCTGAGGTCTGGCGGATTGTCAGTCGCGCTTATATCGATGAGACCTTTAACCACCAAAACTGGTGGTTCGTCCGCCAGGAACTGCTAAAACAAAACTTTACGAATCGGGAAGAGGCTTACCAAGCGATTCAGGAGATGCTGGAATCCCTTGAAGATCCATACACCCGGCTATTGCGCCCTGAGCAGTACCGGATGTTACAGACCAACACCTCTGGAGAGATTACCGGTGTAGGGCTCCAAATTGCGAAAGATAAGAACACCGCCCACCTGATGGTTATTGCCCCTGTGGAAGGGTCTCCAGCCGCAGAGATTGATATTCAGCCAAAAGATGTCATTACCTCTATTGACGGCATTGCCACAGATACCTTGACCCTAGACGAGGCCGCCCAGCGTATGCGAGGCAGAATTGGCACTTCGGTGATTCTGACCTTAAAGCGTCAAGGGCGTCGCCCCTTTGAGATCAGCGTGGTTCGCGATCGCATTTCTCTTAACCCGGTTACCGCCGAGCTGCGATCGCAGCCCGATGGCACCCAAATTGGCTACCTGCGGCTTAGCCAGTTCAACAGTAATGCCCCCCGTGATTTAACAGATGCCATCGTTCAGCAAATGGCAGATGGCGCAGACGCCTACGTTCTGGATTTGCGCAATAACCCTGGCGGGCTGCTGCAGGCGGGCATCGCGATCGCCCGGCTGTGGCTCGACGACGGCACAATTGTGTACACCGTTAATCGCCAGGGCGTCTTTGAAAGTTTTGACGCATTTGGCACTGCTATCACCGACGCGCCCCTAGCCGTTTTGGTCAATCAGGGCACTGCCAGCGCCAGCGAAATTCTGGCAGGCGCACTGCAGGACAGCGGCCGGGCTGCGCTGGTTGGCGAAACGACCTTTGGGAAGGGGTTAATCCAGTCTTTGTTTGACCTATCCGATGGGGCTGGTCTAGCCGTAACAGTGGCTAAATATGAAACCCCCAATCATCGAGATATCAATGTGTCTGGAATCAAGCCTGACTATAGAGTGACCTTGCCTGCCCCTATCCGACGGGAGCAGATGGGCACCGATGACGACCGGCAATACCTTGTTGCCGTTCAGCAGCTACAGCGTCAGCTCGCTTCAATTGATCAATCTCAGGACTCGACTCACGCCTTAACTCACTCTGCGGGCTAGAGGCTGTACCTATGATTGCTGAGCTTTATAAGTGATAAAGCGGCTAAAAACACCCACCGTCTCAAATTCCCAGGAGGGCAGTTCTGCTACATCGGGCAGCGTCAGATTCGTTTTATAAATCGTCAAAACGACAAAATTTTGCTGGCTGGTGTTGTCAGCAACCAGGGCCTGAATTTGAGCCTGATTGTTTTGAACCAGGGTCTGACACTGCTGGGTCAGTAGCTCAGCAACGTTGCCGCCCAAGTCTCCCAAATCAAACTCACCCAAAATTGAGGGGGCATCTGGGCAGACCTCCGTTTGTAAATAGGTGGTCAAACGGCTGGTGGCATATTGCTCATAGGCAGAACGGCTAGGATTGGTTGCCACTAAGGCACCCGCCGCCCCAACCAACAGGAATCCGCCTAAAATTGCTGATGTTCTTAAAAAGCCCACTTGATTCTGTCTCGACTCTAACGTCATCTTACTGAGAAACTACACAGACAGTGGCCTAAATTTCGCCTGAAAACCTCTGGCAAATGGATCAAATCTTGCAGCTTTGGTCAGATTGCGCGCTTCACCGGGTATCGCTGGGATAATGCCTACAGAAGCAGTCTGACTCGCAGCCTTGCCCTAATCGTCTTTTTCCAATACCGACCCTTGGTAGAGGCAAACCGCAAATGCTATATTAAACAACGCGTTCGTGGCGAGCGTAGCCAAGGGGTTAAGGCAGTGGATTGTGGTTCCACCACTCGCGGGTTCGAATCCCGTCGTTCGCCCTCTATTGCTTATTAGATAGAACCGCTTATTGCACATTGAGCGAGTCGGGCTGAGCCAGGCTCGGTGGCGGCATGTCAGTTTGAGGCGATTGTGCCGTTGATGGTTCTTGACTTTCGCCTGCATCTCGGGTTTGGGCTGCTGGCTGACGCGCTTTAGCTGCGGTTTCAGCCGTGGTAATGGTCACCCGCTGAGCGATGGGGCGACCGTTACCGTAAGTAATGTTGTAACTTTTGGCCAATAGCTGATACCACAGTTCAGGCCACAGCGACTCCAACCAGCCTTGCTGTCGGTGGAGCCAGTTTGGAAACCAGCCCAAAAGCCACCCCGTTAAAGCGCTCAGGGTAAACGTGAGATAGCTGCCCAACCAGCGCACCATATCTGCTGGCCCCGCCAATTGCCAAATCCAGCCGAGCAGCGCCGGGTTTTGACTGGCCGCTGTTAGGGCCATACGATTAAACTCTGGCCAAGTCGCCCGGTCTTTAATAAACCGATCGGCCACGTCTGTGGGCTCTTGTCCGAGTACGCCAAAAAAGGTGTTGAGCATAGCGTTGATTCGCTGGGGCGCAATAAACTGATGGGTGGGTACCATCATTCCCTTTGAAAATAACCAGGTAACCGCGACGTTGCTTTGAAATGCACGAATTTGATTCAGGTGGCGATCGCGCAGTAAATCGTGACGCAACGCGGTGTCCAGCAAATCAGTTAACCGAGGCAGGTTGCGAATCAACGAGCCAAATCCGGTGAAGACCAGCGGCGACTGCAAAGAGGCAGCATCACCCACGGCGATTAAGCGATCGAAAGCCACCCTGCGATCGCTGGCGCTGCGGCTAAAATGCCCTGGAATATAGCCAAAGGTCGGCTTGCGCCAGGTGAGCTTGTCCAAATCGCAGCGGCGATACTCTGGCAGGATATGGAAAAAATCTTCATACATCTCTAGCAGAGAGCCAGGATTATCGGAGTGAGCCTGGTGATAGTGAAACAGATAAACTGTTAGCTCGCCAGATCGCCCTGGAAACAGTTCCCAAATCAGCTGCCGACCCCGGGAAATGTCACCGTGGCTAAATAGCACATCTCCATAGGTACTGTCCCAAACTTCAGGCCCAATTCCGCCCGAAATACAGGCTCCCACCGTGGGGCAAACGCTATCGAAGGTGCGTCCTCCATTGAGCTGCCAGGCAATGGAGGATGCGGTGCCCATAGCATCCACCAGCAGTCGCCCCTGAATGCGATAGGCTGTTGGACTATCGGCGCTGCCTGGCTGACAAGGTTCGACGTGAACGGTAACCCCATCGTCAGCGATCGCGGCCCAGGTAAAGTCAGTATTGTCTAAAATCGTGCCCCCAGCGGCGGTCAGTTTTTCGCCGCAGGCACGAAGCAACTTTTCAGAATCAAGGGCAATATTGAGCACTTTTGGGGTGTGCAAAACAGGAGCCTGAGCAATCGTTGGATTGTTAGCGTCGAAGAACTTGTTAAAGCCGTCGGCATATTCACAGCCAATCAGGGCCTCAAATTCTGCCGAGCTAAACAAGCCCAAATCGATTAAAGACTGAAACTCCTGGCGAGAAATATTCCACTCTCGATGCATCCGACCAAACGGCAGGCGCTCAATCAACAAGACCCGGTAGCCCAGATGGGCCATCACTGCTGCATGAATAACCCCTAGCGCCCCGCCTACGTAAATTAAATCAAAATCGGGCTGCCCATCTGCTTGTCCTTCCGCTGGGTAGGGTATCTCATGTTCTGGCGGGTCAGGAGCATGGTGTTTCCGATAGATAACGGATTTAGGCTGCTGGGGCGATCGCACCGCTGTGCGCCATCGCTGCTCCCACCAGTAAACGCGCTGAAGATCTTGCTCCCCGTTGGGCATGCGCTGAAAATATTGAACCGTTTTGGGATAGCTTGCCCGTAGCGCTTCAAAGATAGACTGCTGGCTCAAATCAACCGCAGGCGGCTCAGGGTAGCGGTGGGGAAACGCCCTTCGGATATCCTCTGCCAGTTGACGAAGCACTCGCTCCGCTTTGCTTGAGGGAGCCGAAGACGCCTCGTACCACTGAAATGCCTTGAGATAGGTTGTCCGCTGCACTGACCAGACAAAACACGCGATCGCCTCTGGCAGTGCTCCTTGGGCAGAATTACGATGAGGTTTATCAGTCCCCACGCCGTTATTGCCGACAATCAAGCGAATTCCACTGGCCGTTGGCTGCTTCTGAGCCAGTCGAGGCTCGAATACATCTTGCAGCCAGCGCACAACGGCCTCCGTATCAGCCGTCGGAATCTCCAAATAGAGCGCTTCTCTCATCAGTATTTGCTAAGGAAAGGGCAGTCGGGATTTATTAAACAGATGCGGCAAACACCGCAGCCTCAAAATAGTAGTCTTTAACACTATTTTTATTAAACCGTACTGCTTGACCTTGCCGCTGCCCAGTCCACTACTCAGCGGAGTCTATCGTTTTCCCAATCGGTAAACTTCTGCCAGAAGATACAGGCAGTCATACCATAATCTGCGCTGAGACACGCCATACTGGCTGGTGCATTGGCATTTGCAAGGGTTAGGCCCGATATCCCAGCCGGTCGGCGCCATCTATGAAATACTGAACTCAATCAACCCTTCGATATAACGTGACGGGAAGACATCATAGGCTTAAAAAAGCCTTATCTCGATTTTATTGAATCAGCCATTGAGCAAGTCTTCGGGGAGAGCGTAAATGGTCTTCGTATCCTTGAACTGGGCGATCAATTGATTGGAGATCCAGATATTCCTAAGGATACCGGAAAGGCTTACGTCACCAACCGAGGCTATGAGCATATCTCCGTAGCTGCGGCCAGATTGCCTCTGCGCCAATAACGCCAGCGGCACTGGATGGGCTGAGCAGTCTGACGTGCAACCTATCCGACTCTGTGAGTGGATTTAGGGTGCCTTTGTCCCCATTGCCATTTGCACCACAAAGGTTTCGGCACCAGCGCTGTGATGCTTGTCGGCCCAGGCACGAATGACCTGGTCTAGCTCTTCCATTGCTTCAGGAAGCCGCTCCGGTTCAATATCTAATTCTTCTAAAACCCGCATCACCTTTGGAGAGCGCTCGGCCCACTGACGCATCATCCGAAAATATTGGGCTGTGTCCTCGATCATGACGTACTTTCGCTCTTCCGGATCGGCGGGAGAGTAGGTTGCTCGGGTTAGGGCGTAGAACGGCAGACTCCATGGCGAATCGATCCGGGTTACCGTGCCGGAGTACAGCAGTCGTCGCCGAATATGCTCTGCTAGTGCTTCGCTTAGGACCATTTGGCGCTGAGGGGGAAACTCTTCCTGGGATCGGGCATGGAGCGATTCAATCAGCTCCATAAATTGAAAAGCGTTGATTATTTGAGCATTGGGACTGTCCTGGGGGAGTTTGGCCGCCAGCTGATCTTTCTCAGCGCGGGTCAAACTGGTGCCTGTAATTCGTGACTGGCCTGACTGCCAGGGATAGCTCTCTAGCCAAATATAGGGAAGCTGAATCAAGTAGCGAGGTTCTTGGGAACCGAGCATTTTCTGCAGTTTTCCCTCGGTCAAGGCTTGGCGCATTTCTTCAACGATGACCTTGACCCGTTTAGGCTCAATATGATGAAGATGGCCCGTCATGCGCAGATTTTCGCCCTGCTCTTGATAGGTCATATATATGGCGCATTTAGCTGCGGTTGCTGCCGCATCCAGAAAGGCTCCATGACGATGCCCTCCCGTTCTCATGGCGCTAAAGGCAATGTGCAGCAAAATCTGATCAATCGCGCTGGGGCTAAGCTGCTCGATTAAATCAAC
>JBCDFX010000079.1:0-12452 GCA_039177155.1 Cyanobacteria bacterium P01_H01_bin.119 | reverse complement strand
TCTCTATATCAGAAATATAAGTCCTTTGGATGGCAGCCAATTTCTGAAGATGTTGCTCCTGATCTTCATAAGGATGTTTTTCAGTTTCTTGATGAGGTCGCAGAAGAATATTTTGCTTCCGATGCCTATGAGCTAGAACAGATGACTCACGCTGAAGATCCTTGGAACTGGGCTAGAGGAGATCTAGCACCGGACGAACCTTCTAACGAAGTCATCAAGAAAGAGTGGATGAAGGAGTTTTACAGAGCACGTGTCGAAGAAGATTAAAAAGAATAAAGTCCCGAAGACTGGTGCATCTGGGATTAAATCAATAAAGCTGAAGCCACAAGGCATCAGCTTTTCGTTTAAGTACTATCAGGATGGTCACAATAAGTTCTCTTGTAATGAGAAGGTAGCTACATATTGGTTAACTCTAATTGACCGTTTAAAGGCTCTATCAGGTTTATCTAATCAAGAACTGCTAGTGAATCGAAGTAAAACTCTTAGATTTCATCCAATTAAGTGGGAGGACACAAGTGAAAATGGCTTTGAATTGCCGAACGAGGAGCAGTTAGTAGACACCCCCTACCAGTTTTCTCTTTCTTCAAACGAATATGGCAGGGTTCATGGGTTCTTTATCGATGAGGTTTTCTATATTGTTTGGTTAGATCCTGACCACCTGCTTTATCCAGCAAAAAGTTAGCAAAAACCGTCGCATAACAACCCCAATGCACCCGACCATCGGAAGGTTATCCATGAGTGTTCGAGGTTGTCTGCCGCGGGTGATTGCGACCGTTAGGCTGCAAGTCTTCGATTGTGGCGGCAACCTGTAAATTTTCTGTTGGTCTCCAATATTGAATTTCGTTAGACTGTTGGTAAATGAAGTTTTCGAATAAGTAAATCACGCCAATGTTGCTGGAAGTCAGCCAAACTGAAAAAGTGTTTCAAGATGTTCTTTCAGAAGCAGGTATATTACTTTTATCACAAGACAAATGGGGGTCTTGGAACACTAGTAATCCTAGTGCTCGGACAGTTTGGTATGTATTCAAATCGTTTGCTGGATTAAAAGTCAATATTGGTGATAACGAAAATGATGCGCTTTTATTTCAGTGGGGTAAAAGAAGGGAATTAGAAACCCATATCGAATACTTTTATTTAGACTTTACACGACAGTTCTCACTGTACCGTCCAGATGGTCAGTATGACTGCATGGAGCAGCTAAAATGTACATTGAGATATGCAATGTGTAGTGAGCTTGATATACCTCTTGGGAATCTTTGGTCATACCAACTTGGTAATTTCTTCGAATCGTTTTTCATTGCAGTTGAGGAAACAGAGCAATTTCAGCTTGGGATGAATAAATATCAGCCGTTGCGATTAGACATGTGTCAAGGACAAGTATGATTGAGCAGTGGCGCAGCATAACACTTCAGCACAGCGGACAGTCTTGTTCGGCTTGGTGATTTCGCAAAGTCACTTATCTGCCGATGGCTTTTGCCGTCAGGCGTCTCGCACTATCCCTATTGCACAAAATTTCAGAAAGCTTATCAAGTACCGAGCTTTTCAAAGATGAGTAGGTGCGATCGCTTAGCGCTTTTCACTCACCAAATCTTTGCCATTCTCAACGAGAACCCTGGCAGCTCAGGCTCACAACTAACAACCTCTGGATTCTCTAAAACCTCTGGCAAACAATTAGGGCGATACGCATAAACCAGACGATTCTTGCGATCAATCAGCAACCCCAACCGCACCCCATTTTCCATATACTCCGCCAGCTTATCCTTTAGCCCCGCTAGCCTATCACTGCTCGATCGCAGCTCCACCACAAAATCAGGCGCGATCGGTGCAAACGATTCCTGCTGCTCCGAAGTTAGCGCGCTCCAGCGTTCCGCAGTGATCCAAGCGGCATCAGGCGATCGCGTTGCTCCATTCGGCAGCGTAAACCCTGAGCTAGAATCAAACGCCTCTCCCGTGCCATCCGCCTCAGACCAAACGAACAATTGCCCTGCAATCCTGAAATTTCGGTTGCCCGTATCCGAAAAAGCGGGGGGCATCACAATCACTTCTCTATTGGCGTTGCGCTCAATACGCAGCTCAGGATTTGTGCGGCAAAAGGCGTAAAACTGTTCATCGCTGATTTCGGTCAGGGTCAGCAGCGACGATAGATTAATGGGCAACGTAATTTGTTCAGCCTGGATTAACAGATTTGTCATTTGTAATGCCGCTGAGCGCTACCCCATTGTAAGTAGAAGGCCTATCAATCGGGACTCAGAGCCAGTCAGATTCGCGCTCCGGGGTGGGGAACTGGGGCGGGGGCGGCACCGGGTCAAAATCTGGCGACGGGGCAGAGCGAAACTCTTCTACAAAGATCACCGTGCGCACCGGGCCGTAGCGATCGCGAATGGCCGCTTCGACCTGTTCGCCGACCTGATCGGCAACGGCAATATAGTCGGGGTGCAGCACCAAATCTAGCTCAATCCAAAGCTGCCGTCCCACCATACCGCGAGACAAAATACGGGTGCAGCGGGTCACCCCTTCCACCTGACGCACAATTTGGGCTACCGCTTCAGGAGCGATCGCGGTGGGCCTCAGCAACATGGGCATTTGGGCATTTAGCACACGCCAAAACCCGCGTATCGCCATGGGCGTCATAATCAGCGTCAGCAGCGGATCGACCCACTTCATACCCCGAGAGATCGCCACTAGGCCCACCAGCATGATTAAACTCAGCCAGGCATCTTGCAAAACGTGGTTGACATTGAGCTTAAAGGCCAAACTCGGGGATTTGCGGGCCCGGTGACTGCACAAAAACGCCAGGCCCAGGGAGACAAACACCGCCGCCGTAACCAGATAGATAATCGGCGCATCGATTTGCACCAGAAAGGTAACGGCCTCTCCCTGGATGGCCCCTTCAATTTGCTGAAGCGACAGGGTTAGTAAACTCACCCCAGAAAAGCCCATAAAGCCCGCCATCAGCAGCGCCCCGGCGGCTTCAGCCCGGCCGTGGCCCCAAATTTCTCGTCCCAGCACCCGCTGCTGGGACGACACCGCAACCGCACTAAGTACCGTGCTGTAGCCATCGACCAGGGTATGTAAAGACTCGGCCATCAGGCATAGAGACTGTCTGGCCAAACCGGCCCCCACTTCGATGGCCAGCACCAGTAGGGTAATCCACAGGGTGATCAGCAACAGCCGAGAACTGCTTTGTCTGGAGTCGCCTGCATGAAGCATTGCCTCAGGCTCCAAAAAACTGGCTTAATACTAATTCAACCCAGCGTTGATAACCTGATTGCGGCAAGGAACTTAAGGTAAAGCTGTGGCAACACATTCTAACGGGATTAAACTGCTGGTTTTGGATATTGACGGCACCCTAGCGGGACGCTCAAATCAGGTGGAAGCTCCCGTACTGGAAGCGATTCGAGCGGTGCAGGCCAGAGGCATTCAGGTGGCGATCGCTACCGGGCGTATGTATGGCTCAGCGGTGCGATTTCATCAGGCGGTCGGTTCGGCCTTACCGCTGATGGCCTACCAGGGGGCCTATATTAAAGATCCCCTGACTAAAAAGGTCTACCGTCATACCCCGCTGCCTCGCAGCCATACCCTAGCGCTGATTGCGGAACTGACCCCGCTGGAGCTGGCCCGGCAGCTTTCAATTCATCTCTATATTGACGACCGACTGCATGTGCGAGAAATTATCGCCGATACGGAGGAGTATGCGGCGCGATCGCAGATAATTCCCGTTGCTGCCGGAGATTTATCTCGATTTCTAAGCGCCAATGCCGCCATCGAAACCACCAAGCTGCTGGCGCTCAGCGCTGAGCCTGCCCTAGTGGGCCAACTGCTGGCAAAGCTACGGGCCGTTTATCCCCCCAGCGAACTGTACTTTACCAGCTCCACCGAAACATTTTTTGAAGTGACCCATCCCCAGGCCAATAAGGGGGCTGCGGTTAAATATCTTGCTGAAGACCTGCTCGACTTGCGCCCGGAGCAGGTGATGACCGTGGGAGATAACTTTAACGACTTAGAAATGCTGCAATATGCGGGTATCGGGGTGGCCATGGGCGATGCCCCAGACGGGGTGAAAGCAGCGGCGGACTGGGTTGCTCCCCCGGTGGATAATTACGGAGTGGCCGCTGCGATCGCTGAGTTTTTGCTGTAGCAGCCCGCTGAAAGGGTCAGGCAGATTGCGAGTCATACCCAATCCTGTTGGGATACCCCCGTTTCTGTAAGGGCGCATAGCCATGCGCCCTTACAGATTTCCTAAATTGGTTTGGGGGAACCGAATTGGGATTCAATATCAGATTGCTGATGTGCCGGAGGCTCCAGCGGTACGGGTTGCGGTGAGCATTCTGGTTAATCAGCGGTGCCAATCAGGGTAAACGCTGCCCAGTCGAGGGGGTTGGGGTGCTGCTGGCGGGTGATCACCATAGCCTGCCGCAGGGCCTGGGCTTTGTCCTGCCCTTGGGAAAGCTGCCGGTAAAACTCCGTCATCAGATTGGCGGTTGGGGCATCGGGCACTGCCCAGAGGGACACCACCACGCTGGGTACGCCCGCAACCATCAGCGATCGCGATAGCCCCACCACGCCATCGCCCGTAATGCGCCCCTGCCCCGTATCACAGGCGCTTAGGATAACTAAATCCGCCTGCAAATCCAGCTCTAAAATTTCTGCCGCTGTCAGCAGTCCATCGCTAGTGGCAGTGGGCGCTAGGGCAACGGCACCGGGAAAATCTTGGAGATAGAGGGCTTGGGGATCGCCCCAGTCGAGTAGGCCGTGGGTGGCTAGGTGAATCACATCCGCCTGGGGCATTTTTTCAACCACGGCGGGTTCAGTGGCCTGGTCGCCAATCAGCGCCGTGGTGTTGAGCAGTTCGGCGATCGCTTTAGCTTCTTGCTCTGCGCCCGGTAAGGGGGCTAATACGGGAGCCGCTTCTCCCGGTAGGGCGGGCAAAACAGGCATGGTAGGGTTGCCCACAATCAGCGTTTCTCTAATGCCGGTGGCGCTTCGCTGGGTGGGGCGAAGCTGGTCAGTCAGGCCGAGCACTTGGATAGAAGGCGCACTCAGCAGCGTATGCCGATCAATCAGATAGGTGCCGTCTTCGGCCTGCAGGGCAGGAAACGGCACCAAAAAGAGAGACTGGTGCGGAATAATTGTGACCCGATCGGTCGGATTGGCAGGTAGTAAATCTGCAATGGGTTCGATCAGTAGCCGATGCAGCTGCTTTAGAGTAGCTTCGGCCTGTTCGTCAATGCGATCGCGATCGGGATTATCGCCTTGATTAGCCGCCACTACCTGAATACCTCGCCCCCTGGCGCCGATGGATGTTCGATTAATGGTGACCAGTTCGGATAGGGGACGATCAAGCTGGGTTAAGTCGCCCTGACGCAGGTTGACCTCACCGGTCGGCTGCACCACCCAGATAAACAGCACATCGTCATAGTTTGGGGAGAGGTCGGGGCGACCGGCAACCAAAGAATACTGCACCAAAGTGGTGTTTTGGCGCGCGGCAATTTCTCGAATCTTGTCAATATCCGGGGGTTCAGCGGTGATAATGTCAGCCTGGTTTTCTACCTGGGTTGCCAGCCGCTCGGCAAAGGCGCGGGCGCGGCCCTGTTCTGCCGCAACCAGTGCGGCTTGGGGCTGCGCCTGGGCCACCAAAGTCCTTTGCAGCAGGCTGTAAACCGTGCCCTGGGCATCAAATAAAGCGACCTTTAGGCTGTCACGATCGCCAAGCTGAGTCCGAATCGATTCGAGTACCGCAATACTTTGGCGTAAATAGGTTTCAGCGGTGTTTAATTCTCCCCGAAGCAGGGAGGCAAAGCCCAGCGCCAGCAGGGAATTGCCTTCGCCGTAGCGCTCTTCATCCTGCTGAGAAATCTCAAGCCGCTGCTGAAAAGCCGCGATCGCCTGATCGTAGTTGCCCATCTGCATCTGAAGGGTGCCGATAGTTTCCAAGGTGGCGCCTTGGTTATAGCGATTGCCAATCTCCTGAAAAATGCTGAGCACTTTCTGATGCTCTCTCAGGGCCGCTGGGTAGTCTTCCTGAAGCGCATAATATCGAGCCACGCCGCTTAGGGCATTGGCTTCGTCGTTTCGGTTGTTGAGGGCTTGGCTAATCTCTAAGGCTTCTCGGTAGGCGGCCAGGCCGCGCTCAAATTCTCCCAGACTGTAAAGGGCACCCCCCATGGCATTTAGGGCTTGTCCGATGCGTTCACGATCGCCGATAGGGCGGGCAATTGCCAAACTCTGCTGATGGTAGTCCACAGATCGTCGGGCATCACCCACAAAGAAATAGGCTTCTCCCAGGCGAAAGAGCAATAGCGCCTCGTCTGACCCATTTAAGTCCCGATCGCGCACAATCGTTAGGGCGCGCTGATAGTGGTCAATTGCTGGGGCATACTCGTTGAGCCAGTAGTGGCCAAAGCCAATATAGTTGTGGGCCGTCCACTGCCACTCCGGATCGTCAACAGCGGTGGCAATAGCAAGGCTGGCCTGGTGATAGTCAATCGCCTGGCGATAGTTTTCCGTGGTGTGAAAGGTCTGGCCCAGCATGCTGAGCACGATCATCTGCTCGGCCTGGGCATCTAAGCTCTGGTATAGCGCCAGTGCATCACGGAAATGGGCTTCAGCCGTAACGTAATCCGAGCGCCAGTAAAAATTAAGGCCCATGCGGGTCAGCACATCCCCGATTGCTTCTGTATTATTTTGAGCTTTGGCAAGGGCCAAACTGGTTTCAAAGGCGCTCAGCCCCTGGTCATAATCCTGGGCATTATCGTAGCTGATGCCCAGCCAGTACCAGCCCTCCTGCTCAGACGCATCGCTGCCCAGCTCCTGGGCCAGCCCAATCTGCTGTTGAAAGGCCTCAGTTGCGTCCTCAAGATTGCCTAAGCGGAGTTCGGCAAATCCCACCATCTGCCATAAACCCAGCGCCGTGTCCGGATTGCCGCTGTCGAGGTAGAGGGCGATCGCCTCCCGCCAGGCTGCCGCCGCCGTTGCAAAATCGCCGCTTTGGAACGCTGCGAGCGCCTGTTGATCGAGCGCCTCAGCTTCCGGGGAGGCTGGTCTCGTCCAGGATGAAGAAGGCTGTTGAGATGGAAAAGACGGTGACTCAAAAGATTGAGCCCAAAGCGCAGTTTGCCAAAGGGATAGCGGCCCCAAAGGACTCTCTCGATTGACATCTTGGGCCGCATCGGTGCCGTCCAACTCGGCTGGGATAATGATAATCAGCGCCGCGATCGCAGCAATACTCACCAGTTTTACTGGCACTTTTATGGGCCGCTTTATTGACTGACCCAAAACCAGAATTCGCTTACAACGGCGCACAACAGGACTGTTCATTCGGCTTGCTCCAGCGTCTTTTGCGACGGCGAATCCGCACCCTTATCCCATTCAAGCCAATCCGCAGGGCATCAGCAACTTACAGAGTGGAAACTAAATTCGATTGCCTGCGTCCAAATAATCAGGCAGATACAAATCTATTAAAAGGCTTTCAGCCTAGTTAGCGTCCAGTTAACAGGCGGCATCGGTTTTACTGATGGCTTGTATATTGCTAGCCCAGCGGTAGCGGTTAATCAGGCGTGCCAGTGTCTCGGCAGCGCTGCTTATTGACTAATGCCTTAACCCCATCCAAATCTCCGGCTTTATTCCGGGCTTTTGCCTAAGGGAAAACTATAGTTCCCAAATCGGATGTGGTTTAGCTCTTCGGTTTGTTCCCTGCACACACCAGACCCGCCGCCCAAGCAATTGGGCGGTTTTTTATTTTAAGCCCGCCCATATCTATAGCTTTGGTCAGATTGCTCACCGCACTTAGTGCCTAACGGCAGAAATATGCCCACTATTTAAAATGTTGAGAAGACTTATCTGCCTTAGTTTTGAACTTTGAACCTTGAACTTTGTAGAGCGGTGCTCTTCTCGCAGAGTATTTTGAATTTTGAATTCCGCATAGCAGTACAGTATCGCTGGAGTAGTCGATATAGAAGCAATCTGACTCGCAACCCGCCTGAACCTTCCTGAACCTTTCGGTGGATTGCGGTACGCCTAGGCCGATGCTTCCAGAGGATAGCCAAACAAACTGTCGAGATAGATACGGCTAACGCAGGGAGTCTGAGAGCCGTTTTGCATCAAGAACAAGGACAGCGCAGCGCAAAATAAGCGGTCTCGCTCCCAGTCCACATGCTGTTCTTGATAAGTGTTTAATGCGCCGTACAGCGCCTCTGGAACCTCAACCGTCAAATTCACCTTTGCTCCAGTCATCATGTCAGTTTCTTACCCCTAGGATAGACAGCAAAAGCCAGGCCCCGACGCTGCGATCGCCTCATCAAGAGGCTTTCAGCCCGCTGGGTGCCTTTCTCAGTGGTGCTCATTGTGGGCCAACTACCCCAAAAAAGCAATGCTGCAAACTGTAAAAAGCGACTTTGGCAAAATTTAGCCTTTACGATGCACTTAGGGTTTTGGCCTGATTTTTGTTACCTATCTTTACACGCCATCAACGGGGATCGCGCCCCCTAATGCTGCGCACAAAATCCACAATTTCCCGCTAATAGACGCTGCTTCGTTTAATTCTGTGGAAAACGCCCCATAAGTCTGTGGAAAACCCAGGGAAAATTTTGGGGAAAATCTAGGACAAGTTGAAGAATTGTAAAACTTGATTTTTTTCTTGTGGAAGCGCATTCGAGTCTTATTCTTTAGTTTAAATCGAGCCTAAGTCAGTCCCTGAAAATCCGACTTAAGCGGCCTTTTTATGACTCTTTGCACCCGGTTTCAAAGCTCGCTATCCTGGCGAGGCGAGACTCATTTTGAGCTTGTACCGGAAATGAAATTATGTAAAACCATTGCAATTTACTAAGAAATATTAATTACTTCCCTAAGCGCGCCTTATTCTTCTGTTGAGCATGTTTGAGCTTCCAAAAGTCTTTAGCTTTGCTCAGAAAAACTGACTGAACTAGGCTCTGGACTCGAGTACTTTAATTAGGGCATTTCAATAAACTGCTCCCTTGCTGTCCCAAATCGGCCCCAAAATTAGCACAGCCAAAATACAGCATGGGCATACTTTAGATATCTGATAATCGTCGTCGCGATCGCTCTAATCATGTTTAAAAAGTTCAAGCTAAGACAAAAATTCACCACGTTTCTGGCTTTGATTTTGTTGATGGGCGTTGTCCTCACTGGGCTAACCCTGTCCACAGTGCTGCAGCGCAATGCCCAAAGGGAAGTGGCCGACACAGCCCTGATTTTGATGGAAACGATGAACTCAGTGCGGGAGTACACCGACTCTCAGGTGAATCCTGAACTCTCAGAGCAACTGACGGAGCAATTTCTGCCTGAAACGGTTCCCGCCTATTCGGCGCGAGAAGTCTTTGAGCATTTTCGCACCAGCTCTAGCTACGGGGATTTCTTTTACAAAGAGGCGACGATTAACCCGACCAATCTGCGCGATAAAGCCGACGAGTTTGAAACCAATATTGTTGAACAGTTCAGAGCCGACACCGGCAAAACCGAGGTTGACGGCTTCCGAGTAGCCCAGGGCCGGCGAATTTTCTATATTGCTCGTCCAATTACCGTGAGCAAAGCGAGCTGCCTAGAGTGCCACAGCACGCCAGATGCTGCCCCCGCCAGCATGGTCGAATACTACGGCCCAAACAATGGCTTCGGCTGGTCTGAGGGAGAAATTGTAGGCGCACAGATGATTTCCGTGCCTGCCAGCACGGTTATTGCCAAAGCAAATCGAGCAACGCTGCTGATGACAGGCATTGTGACGGCGATCTTTGCCATTATTATCCTGCTGATTAACTATCTCCTTAGTCAGCAGGTGGTTCAGCCCATTAAGCGTATGGTCAAAGTCGCTGAAGAAGTGAGCCGCGGCAATATGGGCGTTGAGTTTGAGCAGGATACGGAAGATGAAATGGGCACCCTGGCCCGAGCCTTTACGCGAATGCAGCGCAGTCTGATGATGGCGATGGATCGCATTAGTCGTACCTCAGGGCGCAATAGCAATAACCGCAGCGGCAACAGTCACGTTAACAGCGGCAGTAACAGCGCAGCTCCTTCAGGGCACGCGGCTGAGTTTGGCAAACCGTAATTTAGTCTGTTTGAAGATCCAACTGGGCTCCGGGCTGCGATCGCTGCCAAAGGTTGACTTCTCCCTGCCAGCCACCGCTGACCAAGCCATAGCTATCTGGCATAAAAGCGACTGACCACACCCAGCCTGGGTGCCCTTGGAGTGTGGCCACCCGCTGACCGCTGTCGATATGCCAAACGCGCAGGGTTTTATCTGAGCTTGCGGTGACCAGCCGTTGCCCGTCGGGGCTAAAGCTGACGCAATTGACCGGGCCGCTGTGAGCCTTAAACTGAGTAATTAAGCGGCCGCTATTGAGTTTCCAAAAGATAACCGTATTGTCGCTGCTGGCGCTGGCCACCAGCCAGCCGTTAGGGCTGACCGCAACAGACTGAACCTCGCCCTGATGGTGCGCCAAACAGTGGTCAAAACCACCGGGCTTAAGAGCATAGAAGCGGACTGTCTGGTCTTGGCAGCCTGTGATTAGGGTCTTGCCGTCTCTGCTGAGCGCGATCGCCCGCACCCAGTGATCCGCGCATCGGATAGTGCCCACTGCTTCACCAGAATCCGTGCGCCAAATGCGAACGGTGTTGTCTTCTCCTCCTGTGAGCAGATGCTGCCCGGAGCGGCTAAAGACAACGCATCGAACGCCGGCGCTATGGCCCTTAAGGACAGCTTTAAGCGCGCCCAAGCGACCGTCCCACAGTCGTACCGTACCGTCATTGCTGGCACTTGCCAAAGTACCACCGTCAGGACTAAAGGCAATCGCCCTAACCCAAGCGGTGTGCCCAGTTAACACCCGCCGAAGTTCCCCAGAGGTATTCCATAATCGGATGGTTTTATCTCCACTGCCGCTGGCAATAATATGCCCGTTGGGGCTGACCGCAACGCTCCGCACCCAGCGCTCATGGCCTGTGAGCGTATAAGTTAACCGCCAGGTTTCAGAATCAGGAGTGGGAGTTTGGCTCAAAGGTGGCTGACGCTCAACAGTGGCCTCATATCCATCGCTGACTGCTTCGGATTCGCTCTGCTGGGGGGTTACATTTTCCATAGGGCGGCAGGACGTAATGGTCATTTTCACTATTCCCAAAACAAACCAATCAGCCGGATAGACAGAGGACGCATAATACGCACCGTCTGCTTGTAATGCGATTCACTACACCCTAATATGGCTCGATTCCATCACTTTTAGGATAGTTTATTGGCGTTCAAGCGGCTGATCGGCCTTCTTAAGCGAGATTGAGATCTGCCTATGGGCCTTGAGGCACAATTGGAGAAAAGCCGAACGTCTTACGCCTGTGGTTCCCCTAAACGACAATAATCCCACTACCAATACGCCTATAGTCACCTACTGGCTGCTGGGCATCAATATCTTTATCTTTCTGTTTGAGATTACGCTCCCGCCAGAGGCGCTGAGTGCATTTTTTGATCGCTGGGCAATTGTGCCGTCCCAGCTGACCGCTAGCTTTGCAGGGCAGGGGCCGAATCCCGTCGGGGAATGGTTTACGCTGATCAGCTCTCAGTTTCTCCACGGTGGTTTTTTCCATGTGGGCGGCAACATGCTCTATCTGTGGGTATTTGGCAACAATATCGAAGACCAGCTGGGCCGAGGGCGATTTATTGTGTTTTATCTGGGCTGCGGTATTCTGGCTGGGTTGACCCAGTGGATTGTTGCTCCCGCCTCAGATGTCCCAACGCTAGGGGCAAGTGGCGCGATCGCTGGGGTAATGGGTGCCTATATTCTGCGATTTCCCAAAGCACAAATTTTGACGCTGCTGCCAATTCTGTTTTTTATTACCACCGTGCGGATTCCGGCCCTGTTTTTCTTGGGTATTTGGTTTTTGCAGCAGGCGTTTTACGGCATCGCTAGCCTAGGCTCGCCGATGAGTGCGGGGGGCGGCGTGGCGTACTGGGCTCATGCCGGAGGGTTTGTATTTGGCTTGATTCTTGGGCCGCTGTTGGGGCTAATGGCATCTAAAAGGCAGCGATAATGCCCAATGATCCCCAATGCATCGTTAGCTAACCAGACCACTTTCCTAAGTTCGTCCAGCTTGACTGGCGATTCCACGGCAGATCGCTGATTTAAATTGCCAAATCAGCGCCCCTACCACTAGCAATAACACTCCTGCCAGTCCGTAGGTCGCCGTTAGACCAACGGCTGCACTAATCGGCTGTGACGCAATGGGAGATAGAAACTGGCCCAGAAAAAAGAAGGTTGTCAAACCGCCAAGAGCCCGGCCGCGTAGACTATCGGGAGTCTCAGTTGCTGTCCAAACGTTGAGGTTCGGCATCAGCAATCCTAAGCCTAGCCCCGTTGGAATCATAGCCACCAGCAGCAGCCCGTAGGTCTGAGCTAACCCAATACCGCCGTAGCCAAGGCCCATTAGCACCAGGGCAATTGCCAAAATTTTGATAAAGC
>JBCDFX010000078.1:0-12492 GCA_039177155.1 Cyanobacteria bacterium P01_H01_bin.119 | reverse complement strand
TTGAGATAGAGCGCTGACATGGTGTTGCATTTGCTTGCGTTGCTCTGGCGTCATGGGTAAGGTCTCAGATTGCACCAGACCCATTATATTTTCATCTCCTCAGCGGATGACGTGCTCCCAAACTGAAAGCTGTTCAGAACGATCAAGTTTATATAACAAACTGGTATGGTGGAGGGCCAATCATGGCTAATCGAGTAATTGATGATCTCTATGAGTATTTTTCTGAAACACTTTAGTCACATCTGTGGAATTACATTTCATATTGTAACTTTTTCCATGCCTTCATCGTAGCTAATGGTTACCCGACTCTCTCAACCGCTGCCGCGTCTCCTCCGCTACACTCAACCCCACCAAACTCAAATCATCGGTGCCGCGCTCTGTTCTATCCTGCGCACGCTGCTAGATCTCGCCCCGCCCTATTTGATTGGTATTGCTGTCGATGTCGTGGTTGAGCAAGAGGCATCCTTAATGGCTCGCCTCGGTATTCAAGACGCGTTGACGCAGCTATTCGTCCTCTCTCTACTGACCGTTGCCACTTGGGGGCTAGAATCCCTCACGCAATACAGCGCCGACAAACTCTGGCGCAACCTGGCTCAAACCCTACAGCACGAACTGCGCGTCGATACCTATAACCACCTGCAAGACCGGGAACTGGCCTACTTTGAAGACCACAGCACGGGCACATTGCTCACTATCCTCAATGACGACATCAACCTTCTGGAGAGCTTTCTCAACTTTGGCGCACAGGAGGTGATCGGCTTCTTCACCCGCGTACTGGCGGTTAGCCTGAGCGTTCTGCTGCTGGCTCCGGGCATTGCCTGGTTAGCCATGTTGCCGATTCCTTTCATCCTATGGGGCACCCTTACCTTTCAAGCGCGACTGGCTCCCCGCTATGACTTGGTGCGCAACCAAGCTGGGCTGATTAGCGATCGCCTGGCCAACAATCTCTCGGGCATTGCCACCATCAAAAGCTTTGTGGCCGAAGCCTACGAGAGCCAGCGCGTCTATCAAGAGAGTGATGCCTACCGTCGTGGCAATCAACGGGCGATCGCCCTCAGCGTTGCCTTTCAACCCGTGCTGCGCTTCTTCATTCTGCTGGGCTTTGTGATCACGTTGTATTTAGGAGGTCGCGAAGTGCTTCAGGGTCGTCTGAGTGTGGGCACCTATGGCTTTATGGTGTTTATTGTGCAAGATTTGCTGTGGCCCTTCACTGAGCTGAGCGAACTAATGGATGGCTATCAACGGGTGATGGCATCGGTACGACGGGTAATGGGTTTGCTCGATACGCCGATTGCGATTTCCCAAGGCGATCGCCCTTTACCCCGCCACACTGTGCGCGGTGACATCCAGTTTGAGGCGATTACCTTTGCCTACCCAGGACGCGACAGCGTGCTTAAGCAGCTTTCGTTATCGGTGCCGGCTGGGACGACAATCGGCATTGTGGGCGCAACCGGATCTGGCAAAAGCACTCTGGTAAAACTGCTGCTGCGGTTTTATGAGGTGCAGAATGGACGTGTCACCATCGACGGCGTTGATATCCGGGAGCTGCGCTTAGGGGACTTGCGGCGCAGTATTGGCTGGGTCAGTCAAGATGTGTTTTTATTCCACGGCACGGTGGCTGAGAATATTCGCTACGGCAGTTTTGAGGCCACTTGCGAGCAGATTATCCAGGCGGCAAAATTAGCGGAGGCCCACGGGTTTATTGAGCAGCTTCCCCAGAGTTACGACACCATTGTGGGCGAACGGGGGCAAAAACTCTCGGGGGGGGCAGCGGCAGCGGCTGGCGATCGCCCGCGCCATTCTTAAAGACCCGCCGATTCTAGTGCTGGATGAAGCCACTTCAGCAGTGGATAATGAAACCGAAGCGGCGATTCAGCGCTCTTTGGCGAAGATTACCCAGCATCGCACTACGATTGTCATCGCCCATCGTCTTTCCACTATTCGCCGAGCCAACCGCATTTACGTGATAGACAAAGGAGAGATTGCCGAGCAGGGAAACCATAGGCAGTTGCTGACTCAAAACGGCATTTATGCCAACCTGTGGCGGGTACAGTCGGGCGATGCTCTCAGTGGCTTGCGATACCCGGTGCGGTGAGCAAGCTGACCAAAGCTATCGCCCTTAAAACTACAGTCCTCAATCGTTGTTAACAACATTTGCAACGGGTGCGGGCATACAGTCAGCGCTGCCCACGCGAATACTCTGGTGCTGCCGGGACCAGTGCAACTGACCTGAGCGCTCAAACTGATGCAGCAGACGAGTCACGGTAACCCGGGTGCTGCCGATGGATTCAGCAAGCTGCTGGTGCGTCAGCGGTAAAGACATGCAAATGCGATCGCCCGAGCGGTGACCGAAATTATCCCCCAGCCAGCGAATCAACTGAAACAATCGAGACTCAATACGCCGGCAATACAGGATTTTCATTAACTCACTGGACTGGCGCATATGGCTTAACAGCGCGTGATTGATCCGGCGCACGTCTATCTTTAAGGGCTCAAGCTCTACTACGTTTAAGCACTCAAACGCATAGGGCGTAATGGGATTTAACTCAGAACCAATCAGATTACCCGGCCCCCAAAATCCCAGCGGTGCCACCTGTCCCTGCTCATCCCAGGTGATGGCGCGCACCATGCCTGAGCGGATAAACCAGAGCTGGTTTTTCTCAACAGGCACTAGGCTGCGCCGGGTACAGCGAATCAGCGTTTTACGGGCAAATGGTTTAGACAATGGCTCCAAGGAGGAAACGTGAGTCACCATAATTATTTTGTAATGCTAGGACGACAGCTCTGAGCAGTCATAGAAAGACTTTGCCAATAATCGACAATTGCTTGGGCCGTTCGATTGGGATAGTCGTAGTGGAAAAAGTGCTTACCTTCGGGACAGCGCCATAGACGATCCCCTGGCTTGAACCAGGTTTGCCACTGAGACTGGCTACTGGCATCGATAATGACGTCATGTTCGCCGTGACAAATCAGCAGAGGCACATCAGCACTACCAATATCTAAAGCCGTTTGAGTCGCCAGTGAATGCAGCGTTAGCTGCTGATCGAGATCTTGCTGGAGCAGCTTAGCCAGAGCCGCTAGGGTTGCTGTGCTCTGCACCCCAAACAGCAGCCGCGCCATCTGGCCCAAAATCACCTCTCGGCGACAGAGCAAAAGCTGACGCAGCGCGTAGTAATGGGCATGCCAGCTTACCGCCGGGTTTGCTCCTACGGAGACTAAAGTGAGCGATCGCACCTGCTCAGGATATTTCTGGGCATAGCATAGCCCTACCACACCGCTGATACCGTGCCCAAGTAGATGAATTGGAGAACCCTTCATCGGAAATCGACTATCTCGCTGCTGCAAATAGTCATGGAGAAGCTCTACCGCTGCCGCTAGTGAACAGGGCTCATCTAGCGTCTGAGCATAGCTCCACTGGCGAATAGTCACATTGCGCGCCAGATAGGTCAGCAAGCGTCGGTCAAACCGCTGCAAACAAGGGCTAACGCTCAGCCAGAGCGCTTCGCAAGGATAATTCATCATTTCACTATTGAATATTTTTCTCGTTAAGCAGGTATTGCTAGTATACAGGATACAGTAGGTTATTAGAAATTTTTCTCACTATAGCAGTCTGCGACAGGGTCGCATCTATAAGCCAGATTGCTTTGATATCGGCTGTCTCAGCGACACTCGATACCTTAAACATTCTGCTCAGCAATATATCTTGCCCAAAGAATGTCCCGGAGAATGTCCCGAAGAAGCGATCGCTAATTGACAATAAACCTAGACAACAAATCCTCTAGACAATAGGTCTATAGCGCTATGCTTTAGACGCTATGTCTTAGAAGACATCATGCAGTCTGGGCAAACGGCGTATAGAGTCAATTGGCAGTCCAGCAGAGCGTAGCCTAAATTCTCTGCTTGTCGCCCGCCAATGTTGTCCACCGAAGATTCGTGAAATTCTAAGGTCTTGTTGCAGTAAACGCAGACTAAGTGGTGATGATGCTCATGGTTAAGGCGATTAATTTCGTAATGCTTGTGCCCTTCTGCCAGCTCTAGCTCACGCAGCAGCCCCATATACACCATGAGATGAAGGGTGCGGTACACCGTTGAAAGGCTGATGCGCTCTCCGTCAGCAGACAAAGCTCGATGTAAATCTTCCGCGCTCAAATGCTCTCCCCTGGGCAGAGCCTGTAAGATACCAAGAATTTTCTGACGCTGGGGGGTTAAACGGTACCCCTTTGCGTTGAGCTGTCCCTTAAGCGCCTGATTTGTGTGAGAAGCCATTAATTCCATTAATCAACAGTCAGAAGTCATTCTTATTTATTGATAGATTATAGTCAACTGCTGAAAATGGGTTGGGGCAGATTTCTGTATAGACTGCGGCTCAGGGCGGCAAAGCATTTTCCAGTTCAATAGGTGATGGCTCCCGTACGCTAAGGGGCCGCTGTGGACAAAATAAACGTGGACGAAATAAACAAGGTTAAATGGGTACGGTTAAGGCACCGCCGTTATCCTTAGGGGCGATCGCTAGCAGAAAGGGGACCGCAGCCTTGCCCCAGCTCGATAGTGGGGTATAGCTAGCAGCGGCTTCTCCGTAGCAGGTTTCCAGCATATCAGTGTGGATAATGCCAGGATTGAGGGAGACAGCCGCCATGCCAGGCGGTAGCTCTTGGGAGAGCGATCGCGTGAGTCCCTCCACAGCCCATTTGGTGGCACAGTAGGGCGCGACTTCAGGCGAGGTAGAGCGGCCCCATCCAGAGCTGAAATTGACCACAATACCCCGTCGCTGGGTCAGCATAGCGGGCAAAAAGTGCCGAATCACATTGGCAATTCCCTTAATATTGACATCGATAACCTGGCTAAACTCTTCAGCGCTGACTTTCCACAGGGGCGCAAGCTGATTGACCAAGCCAGCGTTGTTAATCAGCAAATCGGGGGGCGGGTTATCAGAGAGCAGATCTTTACTCCAGGCGCTGACCTGGCCATCATTTGCCACATCTAGAGCGGTGAAATGGTTCGGAGTGCCGTAAGTTTGGCGAAGCTCGGCAATGACATCACCATTGCGGGCACAGCCGTAAATCGTGTGTCCCGCCGCGATAAACTTTTCAGTCATCGCCCGTCCTAGCCCTCGGCTTACGCCGGTTAGAAGAATCCGTTTTGCCATGGTGTCTGCCAATGAATCCGTTAGTATGAGGTGTTGTAGTCAACATCAACGATTCCGCTCAGCAAGTCAAGGAAGTCTCTATGTCCCAGGTTGTCACCGTTACAGGCCGAGGTATTCCCCTATCAGGCAACGACATTGATACCGATCGCATCATTCCGGCTCGGTTTTTGCGATGTGTCACCTTCGATGGGTTGGGAGAGCAGGTTTTTGCTGACGATCGGGCTCAGCTTAACGGTGAGCATCCCTTTGATCAGCCTCAGTATCAAGGGGCAAAACTGCTGGTAGTCAACCACAACTTCGGCTGCGGATCGTCCCGGGAACATGCGCCCCAGGCCATTCACCGCTGGGGCATTGATGGGCTTATCGGTGAAAGTTTTGCAGAAATCTTTATGGGCAACTGTGTGGCTATGGGCGTCCCCTGCGTTACCGCTGACCCCACAGTTGTCAGGGAAATCCAGAGTGCGATCGCGGCTGATCCCCAAATAGATCTTTATCTCAATCTGAGCACGATGCAAACCACTTGGAGCGATCGCAGTGCGAGTGTCTCCATGGCCAATGGCCCTCGACAGATGTTTTTAAGCGGCACCTGGGATGCCTGCGGTCAGCTTGTGGCCCAAGCCGGTCAAATTCAACAGACGGCGACCCAACTGCCCTATGTGGGCTGGAGCCAGGCCAGTTGATTATTGTAGTGATGGGGGTTTCTGGCTCAGGTAAAACCACCGTCGGGCAGCAGTTAGCCACCCAGCTGGGCTGGAGCTTTATCGACGCCGATGATTTTCATCCCGCAGTAAATGTTGCCAAAATGGGCCGAGGGGAACCGCTCACCGACTCAGACCGCCGCCCCTGGCTAGTCACCCTACAAACTGCGATCGCCGAATGGAGTGCCGCAGAGAAAAACGTCGTACTGGCCTGTTCAGCCCTTAGGGCCAGCTATCGTCAAATGCTGGACGGCAAAGGGGTACGCTGGGTCTATCTTCGCGGTGATCCGGCCCTAATTGGCGATCGCCTACAGGCCCGCAGCAGTCACTTTATGCCACCCGCCCTGCTAGAAAGCCAGTTTGAAGCCCTGGAGCCGCCCACCCCAGCCGAGGCACTGATAGTCGATATCGGCCCGGAAACTTCGACTATTGTAGAGGTCATTTACAGCCAGCTTTTTTGATTAGAAGAAGAGTCATCATAAGCTCGATTGAGTAGTCTCCGGTGCAGGCTGGAGGCGTCGCCGCTGAAAGCGATAAATTAGGCCAGAGGCGATCGCGATCGCGCCCCAGTACGGACTGTAGGCCAACAGCCATAGCCCCAGGCGCAGCAGCCCAACGGTCAGACTACCGACAGAATCAGCTGCAGACTGCCAGGTATCGCCCAGGGTCTCGGCAATTGAGATTGTCGGAGTCTGGGGCCCACCTGCGGGAATCAGCTGTAGATTAATAGTGGAGTAAGCCACGCGATTTTGCAGCGCCTTGAGCTGAGCATCAATTTGCTCAACGGAGGCCCGCACGGTGCTGAGTTCGCGGGAAACCTGCAGCACTTCTTCGATTGAACCAGAGCGATCCATAATTTTAAGCAAAGATTCCTCTGACTGACGCAGATTTCGCAGCCGAGCATCGAGATCGACCAGCTGATTCGACACATCTTCAGCGGAAATAGACTGTTGCTCTACTGTACCTAGCGCTTTGAGATCTTTGAGAGTAGCGTCCAGATTGTCCTTGGGAATCCGCAGCCGCAGCGTGACATAGGCAAAGCCGTTATCGTCAAAGCGCTGCTCGTCTTGCAGCTCTAACAGGTCTCCTTGCTGAATTACCAAAATATTGCTGATTTCTGTCAGAGCATCATCTACCGACTCCACCGTTAGCCCAAGTGCTGCCTGCTTGATTAAAGCAGGGCGAGCGGCTGGCACCGCGGCGGTATCGGCTAAGAGTGTCGCGCTACCGTCCCCCGAGGAGGGCACCGCAGCATCGGCCTCGGTAGAGTCAGCCATGACTTCAGATTCTGCGGCGGGGGCCATAGCGTCACCACCCTCGGTTTGCAGACTGGCACCGCAGCTCGCAAGTAGCATCAAGCCCATCAAAGGCATTGCCCAAACTGAAGCGCGCGATCGCCGCTGCATCCGTTTCATTAGCTGACTCCTTCCAAGTGCATGTCTCCCTAGTGTGGAGTAGGAGTCGCGATCGCCTGTGGAAGTTACTGAATTTGATACGGCCAACCAATCAACCCGCTCAACCTATGGCCCTGTAGCGGTAAACCTGTGGAGAGCTTAGTATGCCAGAGTTTCTAAGGTCTCACGCAGGTAGCGTCGAACCAACTGATCGTAGGAAAGCTGCTGTAAGTGCTCTGGCTGTTCTCCTTGCCAGCGCTGGAACCCAGAACTATTGCTGATTGCCTGCTTTAGGCTTTGCCAGATATGGACATCTTCAGCAATATGACTGCTACCCGATTCAGATGTGCCTTTCATAAAACCCTCTTATAAGTCATAAGCACTGCAGTCGCCTATCTAACAATTTCTGACTGAGGCTGAGCTTAACGTTCTTTTTAACCTAGCGCAGCCGCCAAGCAAACGGCTGTGTCTGTTGTCACATATTGTTGCTAGCGGGTTGCCCATCGCTGTCAGGTGAGGCGTCTGTAGATTCAGAAGATTCAGGTGGAGCCTCAGCCGCCGCTTCGGGCACAGCAGACTTAGACCCAGCTTCAGCTGATTCAGGATCAATCTCTTCAGCAGGTCTGTCCGCAGACGCTAAATCATTAGGCAAATCCTCGGTCCCAGACGCTTCGCTAAGGTCAAAGTGCTCTTTGCCTTCAATCAAAGCACCGTCCACCGCAGCCGATTCAGCATCAGCTACTGGTTTGGCATCCAGCGGTTCACGCTGACTATCCTGAGCGCCATCGCCCTTATCCTGTCCAGGCTCAAAAGACTTAGCGATCGCTGGGGCAGACTTTTCCGCCTCGGAATTTGGTGGATTAGTTACCGCTTTAGCAGCGGGCGAATCGGTGACCTGATCGGCGATCGCCGGCAAAATTTGATTCCGCCGCAGCCCCAGTACGCTAAATTGGGACGAAACTTTATCCGCCGCGATCGCTTCGGTTTGAGCCAGCTGCTGATCTCCTACCCACAGCACTCGCAGAACGCTTAACGACACCTGCAAAAAGAGATTGCACACCAAAAAAGCAATCGCCGCAATCAGCAGCCCGCCCCAGCGGCCATAGGCAACAAATGGCGTTAGGTCAGCGGCCCTAGGCGAGAGCCCATAGATTTGCCAGAGCACCCAAACTAAAGTTAGCGGAGCCAAAGTGCTTAGCACCTTCACCGGAAATGAGCGAAGATAGGGCAGCATTTGCCGCTGAGTCTCCGTCAACTGCTGGGGCCGAATGGCCACAAACAGCAGGCTAAAAATATAAAACGGTCGCTGCCACTGCATCCACAGTATGGGCACAGCGCCAGCGATCGCCACCAGCGCCACTTCCAGCTTGGCCGGTAACCAGGGCCGCCCGGTTGCTAGACCCAGCAAACACAAATCGAGGCACAGCGGCACGGCGGCAAGCCCCGCCAAATGTACCCAGAGGTAGGGATCGCGACGATAGGACACCATAGCCTAGGCCATTGCCAGGGTTCGACGCTTGGTCACCAGCTTAAACGCCTCAATCTGGTCGCCTTCTTGCCAGTTGCTAAAGTTGTTAACGCCAATGCCACATTCAAAGCCTGCCGCCACTTCCTTGACGTCATCTTTCATGCGCTTAAGAGAATCCAAATTTCCCTCGTACACGACACTGCCGTTGCGGTTTACCCGAATACGACAGTTGCGGCTGACCTTGCCAGAGAGCACGTAGCATCCAGCCACGGATCCCTTGCGTACCGGAAAGACGGCGCGGACATCGACTTGACCCAGCGGTTCTTCTACCAGCTCAGGCTCAAGCAGACCTTCCATTGCGCCCTGGATATCTTCTAGCAGCTTATAGATGATGTCGTAGTCGCGAATATCTACCCCGGCCTGATCGGCGGATTGTCGGGCACCTGTTGCTAGGGTGGTGTTAAAGCCAATAATGACGGCGCTACTGGCGGCGGCCAAATCCACGTCTGTTTCTGAAATTTCACCGGGGGCTGCTAACAGCACCCGAATCTGCACCTCATCCTGGGGTAGCTGCTGCAGCGCCCCTAAAATGGCTTCAATAGAACCTTGGACGTCGGCTTTGAGCAAAATATTAAGCTCTTTGAGATCGCCTTCCTGGGCCTGGGCTGACAGGGTGTTAAGAGTGACCCGGCGAGAGGCCATTGCCTGCTGTAGCCTAGACTGGCGCTGTTCGGCGGCGCGATCGCTTGCTACTGAGCGCGCCTCCTTCTCATCGGTAAAGACCTCAAATTCATCGCCAGCAGCGGGCACATCATTAAGCCCCAGCACCTCAACAGCAAAGGAGGGTGCCGCCAACTCGACTCGATGATTGCGATCGTCAATCATTGCCCGCACCTTACCAAAGACCGACCCAACAACTAGGGAGTCGCCAACTTTGAGAGTGCCATTTTGCACCAGCAGCGTTGCCACTGGGCCACGGGCCTTATCCAAGTTAGCTTCAATCACCGTGCCACGAGCCGGACGGTCAGGGTTGGCGTTGAGATCTTCTACCTCAGCCACCAGGAGTACCATCTCCAATAAATCATCGAGATTCTCATTATTTAAGGCGCTAACGGGCACCATAATGGTGTCGCCGCCCCACTCTTCTGGAACAAGCTGGTGTTCCATTAGTTCTTGTTTCACTCGGTCGGGCTGAGCGCCTTCTTTGTCGATTTTGTTGATTGCCACAATCAAAGGCACTTCGGCTGCCTTAGCGTGGCTAATTGCTTCGATTGTTTGGGGGCGCACTCCGTCATCAGCCGCCACCACCAGAATTGCAATATCGGTTACCCGTGTTCCTCGCGCCCGCATAGCGGTAAAGGCTTCGTGTCCCGGCGTATCTAAAAAGACAATTTGCTGAGCGCTATCGCCGTGTTCTACATCGACGTGGTAAGCCCCAATATGCTGGGTAATGCCACCTGCTTCTCCCTGAGCCACTTTGGTTTGGCGGATGGAGTCGAGCAGCGTTGTCTTACCGTGGTCAACGTGACCCATGATGGTCACAACAGGTGGGCGACGCTGAAGCTTCTCCAAATCATCAACATCAAGCATTTCTGTCACCTTGCGGGCTTCAGATTCTGCCTCAGCGATTTCTACTTCAATTTCAAATTCTTCAGCCACCATCGTTGCGGTTGGGATATCCAACGTTTGGTTGATATTGGTGACAATGCCCTTAAAGAAGAGAGATTTAATAATCTCAGTCTCAGGGATAGAAATGCGGTTGGCTAACTCTTGGACGCTCAATCCGGAGTTCAGCACGATCTTTTCGGGACGGTTGGGCTCCTCTGCCTTGTGGCGCTGCTGACGCTGCTGGCTCCTACTGTTATCAGAGCTGCTAGAGCGCCGCTTGGGTGGCGAGCTGGACGCAGCTGATTTAGGTCCAGGCGATGACTTTGACTTTGGTTTTTGGGGTCGGGCAAGGGAGATGCTGAGCTGAGCGGGGGCTGAGTCCACATCGCTCATATCGAATACTTCGGCGAGATCTTCCTCTTCATCCTCTTCGACCTGGGCTCGACGTTTGGCCTTCGCCCCTTTGCTCGAGCGCCGCATTTCCTGCTCTTCTTCTTCTTCTGAGCGACCTTTACGCTTGGAAGGTGGCTTAGAGGCGCTGGGGCGCTTAAGGATAGGAACAGCACTTTCTCCATCCGCTTCAACCGCATCACCGCTGTCGGTGCTGGTCGAAGGCGCTTGATCTTTGACGGCATCTTCTCGATCTACCTTGGGCCGCTTGAGCTTAGGTTTGGGCTTAAGCTGCACGACCTTACCATCATCATCGTCATCAATTTCGGTAATCGGGATGGTGGCCCTTGGTGAGGTGGGTCGTACCGGTTTATCGGCATCATCAGCCGACTTATTAACAACCACTAGGGGCCGCTCAGGGGCACTGGCTGCTGAGGGCTTAGCGGGCCGAGAGGGGGGTGATACCAACGAGGGTCTCGGCTTGGGCGCCGCTGATGGGCTAGCCGTACTTTGAAGCCGTTCTGCAGTGGTAGCGGGTTCTGCAGAAGACGACGGTGAAACACTCTTACGGGACGGCTGAGGCTTGGAGGCAATTGACGAATCTGACGTTTGAAACGCCGACTTCGTTGGGCGGGCAGGTCGGGGCACAGGCCGAGTCGGTGGAGCCACAGTAGACTTGCTGTCGTCGCCGGGCTCAGCTTTTTTGAGCACCGGACTAGACTCTGATACCGGTGTAGAGGCGGGCGCTTGGAGCTGGTTAGCCTGGGACTGGCTAGACTTATGACGGCGGATTTCTAAAATTTGCTGTTTGCGAGGGGGATGAGCACCGTTACGCTGCCGATCGGCGGCCTTGACGGGCTTCGGCTTGGCCACCCGCTTAGGCGCTGAGCTGGGGCGATAGTTGCTGGCAGCGGAACGAATCTGGGCCGCGTCTTCTGCAGTGATAGTGCTGCTATGACTCTTTACTGAAATACTGAGCCGATCGCAAATGGTCAGAATATCTTTATTGTCCAGATTAAGATCCTTTGAAAGCTCATAAATTCTAACTTTGCCGTTGTTCATCCGTGTCCTTCTCCAAAAGGGGGTCGTTACATAGTGGTTGCTGCTCTAACGAAACTACATCGCTACGAAATAAGGTAATTAGAAAGCCATTGACTCCTAGTTGAATATGTTGATTTAGGGGGTATTACAGCATAGCAGGCTACCTATGAAACTGTGCCAGTTATAGCCGTTCAATTTCACTAGCCCCAGCTACAGGTGACTCAGACGCTAGCTTTGCCCAGAGCTGCTGATAGAGTTCTGTCGGAACTTTAGCTTTGAGCGATCGCCCTAGGCGATCCTTTTTTTGAGCCAGCTTGAGGCAGTCAGAGGTCGAACAGAGGTAAGCTGAACGGCCTGCCCCTTGCTCCAATTCTACCGTCCCTGTCGGATAGCGTCTGACAATCCGCCAAAATTCGGACTTTGAGGCTAAACGACGGCAGCTCACGCAGCGACGAATATTGGGTTTCATTGAGCTTAAGGGTTAGTCTTCTATATCGTCATCAATTTCACTGTCGTCTTCTCCGGCTTCTAGTGTTTCGGCCTCTGGCGCGCCAGATTCCAAGCCTGCATCTTCAGATTCTGCTGCGACAAATTCTTCGGCAGATTCTTCATCGGCTGACACATCGAATTCTTCATCGTTGAGATCTGGGGCGATCGCGTCGGTCTCTACATCAGCTTCGGCCGCCATTGCTTCGGCTTCAGCGGCTTCTAAAGCCAGAGCTTCTTCCTCTGCGGCCAGGGCTTCGG
>JBCDFX010000077.1:0-12518 GCA_039177155.1 Cyanobacteria bacterium P01_H01_bin.119 | reverse complement strand
GCCCAGAATCATATCCTGGCTGGGCGTAATAATCGGCTTACCCGTCGCTGGTGAGAGCACATTGTTAGAGGCCAACATCAGCAGCCGCGCCTCTGCCTGAGATTCTAGGGACAGCGGGACGTGAACTGCCATTTGGTCACCGTCAAAGTCCGCGTTAAAGGCCGGACAAACTAAGGGATGAAGCTGAATAGCTCGGCCATCTACCAGAATCGGCTCAAAGGCTTGAATACCGAGTCGGTGCAGGGTAGGCGCTCGATTGAGCATTACCGGATGGCTCTCAATAACCTCCTCAAGCACATCCCAAACGCTAGGATCATTCCGCTGAATCAGCTTTTTAGCCGCTTTGATATTGTTCACCAAACCTTGGCGAATCAGTCGATGAATCACAAAGGGCTGGAACAGCTCAATGGCCATTTCCCGAGGCAAACCGCATTGATGGATTTTTAATTTTGGCCCTACCACAATAACGGAGCGGCCTGAATAGTCAACCCGCTTACCCAACAGGTTTTGGCGGAAGCGGCCCTGCTTGCCCTCGATAATATCTGAAAGAGACTTAAGCGGGCGGTTATTGGCCCCTACAACCGTGCGGCCCCGCCGTCCATTGTCGATTAAGGCGTCAACGGCTTCTTGAAGCATTCGCTTCTCATTGCGGACGATGATTTCTGGGGCCAGAATTTCTTGAAGCCGCGCCAGTCGATTGTTGCGGTTAATAACCCGGCGATAGAGATCGTTGAGGTCAGACGTTGCAAATCGCCCGCCATCCAGCTGCACCATAGGCCGTAAATCTGGCGGGATGACCGGAATGACATTTAACACCATCCACTCCGGGCGAGAGCCAGTGGCGATAAAGTTGTCAATCACCCGCAGTCGCTTAATCAGCTTGGCCCGCTTTTGACCCTTAGCGGTAGCAATATCTTCCCGCAGCTTTTCAGCAACGCCCTCTAAGTCAAGATCTTCAAGCAGCCGCTGCAGCGCCTCTGCGCCAATGCCAACTTCGATGCCCGAAAGCTGGGATTCTTCGTCGTAGAGCTGATCTTCGATTTCAATCCACTGATCTTCTGTCAGCAATTGCTTGTAGGACAGGTTATCGGCGTTGCCCACGTCTAGCACCACGTAGGCGTTGAAATAGACGATCTGTTCAACATCCTTAAGGGGCATGTCGAGCAAAATTGCCATATAGCTTGGGATACCCTTGAGGTACCAAACATGGGTCACTGGCGCAGCCAGCTTGATGTAGCCCATGCGGTGACGACGAACCCGAGAC
Organism: Cyanobacteria bacterium P01_H01_bin.119; assembly: GCA_039177155.1. GTDB lineage: Bacteria > Cyanobacteriota > Cyanobacteriia > Phormidesmidales > Phormidesmidaceae > JBCBZT01. The sequence goes on along the minus strand of JBCDFX010000077.1, from coordinate 11,254 downwards.
TCGGTGACCTCTACCCCACAGCGCTCGCAGACAATGCCCCGGTGCCGTACCCGCTTATATTTGCCGCAGTGGCATTCCCAGTCTTTAGCAGGGCCAAAAATCCGCTCGCAAAATAACCCGTCCATTTCGGGCTTGAGCGTGCGGTAGTTGATGGTTTCAGGCTTGGTAACTTCGCCAACGACCATTCCGTTGGGCAGGGTGCGCTCTCCCCACTGCCGAATGCGCTCAGGGGAGGCCAGTCCGATTTTGACGTAGTCAAACCGTTGCTCTAGCTTTGGCATATTCTTTCTCTTCCTCGTGCTCTGGATGATCTAATGCAGACTGGGCAGATTAGTCTTTAGACTCTGTCGTTGGCGTCTGGGCAAGGCTGAAGCGCGCGATCGCAGCGCTATTCAGCCTTGCCCAGTTAAAACCCGTGGGCGCTACTCCTCCACTTCTTCAAGTTCCTCTCGGGAAATCGACTCATAGGTGGGTCGAGACGGTGCCCGGCGGCTGCTGACATCGGCCATTAAATCTACCTCAATATCCCGGCTTGTGCCGTCTTCGCGGGTTTCGAGCTTGTGCACTGCAATATCTAGGCACAAAGACTGCAATTCTCGCATCAACACCTTGAACGATTCCGGCGTACCGGGTCGAGGAATCGCTTTACCCTTAACGATGGCGTTGAGCGCCTCATTTCGCCCCTGCATATCGTCAGATTTAACCGTCAATAGCTCTTGCAGGGTGTAGGCCGCGCCAAAGGCTTCCAATGCCCAAACCTCCATTTCGCCGAAGCGCTGCCCGCCCTGCTGGGCCTTGCCTCCCAGGGGTTGCTGGGTGACCAGAGAGTATGGCCCGGTAGAGCGCGCGTGAATCTTGTCGTCTACTAGGTGAACCAGCTTGAGCATATAGGCTTTACCGACCGTGACCGGGCGATCAAAAGGTTCGCCGGTGCGCCCGTCATACAGCTGGATCTTGCCCGGATCGTCGGGATTAAACACCCAGTCGTGACCCTGGGCATCTCGGGCCTCTTGGAGCTTGCCGTGGGTAGTGTTGCGGGAGGCTTCTTCGCCATACATCTCATCAAAAGGCGTGACCTTAAACCGCACGTCGAGGTTCTCCGCTGCCCAGCCCAGCAGACACTCAAACACCTGCCCCACATTCATCCGAGACGGTACGCCTAGGGGATTTAGCACGATATCAACCGGCGTTCCATCGGGCAAGTAAGGCATGTCCTCCCGGGGCAAGATGCGGGAGATAATGCCTTTGTTGCCGTGGCGTCCGGCCATTTTGTCGCCCACCTGGATCTTGCGCTTTTGAGCCACGTAGACTCGCACCACCATATTGGCACCGGGGGGCAGTTCGTCGCCCTGCTCCCGGGTAAAGACGCGGACGTCTACTACCCGACCTTTTTCACCGTTGGGAACCCTTAAGGAGTTATCCCGGACGTCCCGGGCTTTTTCACCGAAGATAGCTCGCAGGAGCTTTTCTTCTGGAGGCTGGTCGGACTCTCCCTTGGGAGTCACTTTGCCCACCAGAATATCGCCAGATTCGACCCAGGCACCAATGCGAATAATGCCGGTTTCGTTCAACTGGCGTAGGGCATCTTCACCGACGTTGGGAATCTCGCGGGTGATCTCCTCTGGCCCCAGCTTGGTTTGACGGGCTTCAATCTCAAACTTTTCAACGTGGATTGAGGTATACACGTCGTTGTAAACCAGCCGCTCGCTGATCAAGATGGCGTCTTCGTAGTTGTAGCCCTCCCACGGCATATAGGCGACCAGAACATTTTGCCCAAGGGCAATTTCTCCACCTTCTGCCGCCGATCCGTCAGCGATAACCTGGCCTGCAACAATGCGATCGCCTTGGAAAACGATAGGCCGCTGGTTCAAACAGGTGTCTTGGTTGGAGCGCTGGTATTTTTGCATCGCGTAGGTGTGAGCTGTCCCATTGGGATCTCGCACAATCACTCGATCGGCATCCACAAAGGCAATTTCACCCTCGGTTTGACTTACGACCACCATGCCAGAGTCACGGGCCGCCTGGGCTTCTAGGCCAGTGCCAACCAGCGGGCGTTCCGGGCGCAGCAGCGGCACAGCCTGGCGCTGCATATTAGAGCCCATTAAAGCCCGGTTGGCATCGTCGTGCTCCAGAAAAGGAATCAGCGAAGTCGCCACCGAGATAATCTGCACGGGAGAGACCAGGACGTAGTCCACTTCATCTGGAGCACTGGTGGTGAAATCTTGACGGTAGCGCACCGGCACCTGATCCCCAAGAATATTGCCCTCTTCATCAATGGGAATATCTCCCGGAGACACGCGGAAATCGTCTTCTTCGTCAGCGGTCATATAAATTGGGGCAACATCTTTAAGCACCCGTCCGTTTTCGGCCTTAAAGAATGGCGTTTCAATAAAGCCAAACTGATTGACCCGAGCGTGAGTCGCCAAAGAACCAATCAGTCCGGCATTGGGACCTTCTGGGGTTTCAATAGGGCAGATGCGACCGTGGTGAGATGGGTGAATATCGCGCACCGCGAATCCTGCCCGCTCCCGCGTTAGGCCGCCGGGGCCAAGGGCACTTAAACGACGCTTATGGGTCAGCTCAGCCAGCGGGTTGGTCTGGTCCATAAACTGAGACAGCTGGCTGGAGCCAAAGAACTCTTTAATAGCGGCCACCAAGGGCTTGGGGTTAACCAAAGACGCAGGCGTTAAGGAGTCCGCGTCAGAGACCGTCATCCGTTCTCGAATAATTCGCTCTAAACGGTTTAAGCCGACGCGCACCTGATTTTGCAGGAGTTCACCCACCGAGCGTACCCGGCGATTGCCCAGGTGATCGATATCATCTACGCTGCCAATATCAAACTCTAGATTGATCAGGTAGTCGATGGCAGAGAGAATATCGCGGGGTGTCAGCACCCGAGTCGTATCAGGGATATTAAGCCGCAGTTTGCGATTTAGCTTATAGCGTCCTACTCGCCCGAGGTCGTAGCGCTTAGGCTCGAAGAACCGGGAGTCTAGCAGCTGTTGTCCGCCTGTCACCGTAGGCGGTTCACCGGGACGCAGCTTACGATAGAGCTCCAGCAAAGCCTCTTCCTCGCTGAACTGACCCTCTTTTTCAATGGTTTTTTGAAAATACTCTGGGTGACGCAGGGCATCGAAGATTTCGCTGTCGCTCAGCCCCAGGGCTTTGAGTAAAATTTGGGCCGACAGCTTTCGGGTTTTATCAATGCGAACCCAAACCAAATCATTTTTGTCGGTTTCAAACTTGAGCCAGGCCCCTCGGTTGGGAATCAGGTTGGCATTGTAGGTGCGGCGACCATTCTTATCAGTTTCAGCCTTATAGTATACGCCCGGGCTGCGGACGATCTGATTAACGATAACTCGCTCTGCACCGTTGATGATAAAGGTGCCTCGATCGGTCATTAGGGGCAAATCGCCGATAAAGACTTCTTGCTCTTTAATCTCCCCGGTCTCTTTGTTGATTAGCCGAGTCGGAACGTACATCTGTACGGCATAGGTGCTATCCCGACGCTTAGCCTCATCTACGTCATATTTGGGGCTTTTGAGCTTGTAATCTTTGCCCAAAAAGTGGAGTTCGAGCTTGCCGGTGTAGTCGGTAATCGGAGAGAAGCTATCCAGCTCTTCAATCAGACCTTCTTCTAAAAACCAGCGAAAGCTTGACCGCTGAATTTCAACAAGATCGGGCAGGACAAAAACGGGGGTATCGTAGGTCTGGTTAGTCATGCGTCTCCTATAGCGGGTCGCGCCCTAAATAGTGGCTTACAGTCAGGTGAGTTCCAGCCGGAACAAAGAACAAACGTTACAGAAAAATACTTAAGGGGATTCAAGGGAAAACTGCGGGGCAGAGATTATGGCGAGAACATATCAGCGGCGATCGCTCTAACTTATGTCGAATCTAGATGCATTGTGAAGCAAATATTTTGACGCTGTAAAATAGCAAAACCTTTAGCAATAAACAGACAACGGCGACAGAACTCCTTCAAAGGTTAATTAATTTTTAAGTATTGTTGTGCATGCTCCCTAAGATTGACGGGCGAGATTATTTAGGGTCTATCCTGCTGGTATTAGTGCGGTGTGGGCTGGGTCATCAGCCCCGGCCTGTGGAAGCGTTAGTTGAAAAAGGCGACAGGCATTAATCGTTGTCATCTCTGCTAAGTCAGATAGGGGAATTTGACGCAGTCGAGCTAAGTATTCTGCCACATGGCGGACATTGGCTGGCTGGTTCCTGCGCTCCTTCCGTTTGGGAACAGGACTAAGAAAAGGACAATCTGTCTCAACTAATAAGCGATCGCTGGGCACAATTTGAGCAGAGGCTTTAACCTGATGGGCGTTTTTGAACGTTAAAATTCCGCTAAAGCTAACATAAAATCCCAGGTCCAAAAACCACTCTGTTTCCTCAGGAGAGCCAGACCAGCAGTGCATTACGCCCGCAACGGGGCCATGAACCTGCCAAAACCTTTGGAACACTGAGCATGCTTCTACGGCAGCGTCCCGGCAGTGGACAATAACCGGCAGTCCCAGGCTGTGAGCCACCAGAAGCTGTTCCCAGAGAGCCTCAATCTGAGTGTCAGAATTCTCCGCCTTAAACAAGTCGAGACCTGTTTCACCAATGGCGACAACTCGGTCATCGGATCGGGCCAAATCATAAATTTGCTGAGATAGGCCGGACTGCCATTTATCCATATCCAAAGGATGCAGTCCTACCGCAAAACTCAACTCGGGAAACCGATCGGCGATCGCCTGAATGCCCTTAAATTCATTCGGTTCAACACAAGAGTGCACCAAGTGCACAACCCCGGCCTGCCGCCAAGCCTGGGCAACTGCGTCTAAATCGGGCGCAAAGGTATTGAAGTTGAGATGGACGTGGGTGTCTATCAGTTGCATACCGCTGCATCAGCATCTGGTGTATAAAATCGATAGGATTTGGTTAGATCCGATTTAACTCGATTTAAGATGCCGCCTGCTCAGCGGATGCAGTTTCAATCCCCTGTAACTCGACTTCTGGTGACTCGACTTCTGGTGACTCGACTTTCTGTGACTCAACTTCTTTTGACTCGACCGCTTGTGCTTTAACCGCTTGTGTCTCAACCCTCCGTTTATACAAATCAGCCAAACGAGCCTTCCGCCGAGCCGCCGCATTGGGGTGGAGAGCACCGCGCTTAACTGCTTTGTCAATTTTGCTGTAAGTTGTGGAGAGTTCGGCTCGAGCCGCTTGCTCACTTTCGACAGTAGGAGCCGCAGCATAGGTTTCTACCGCTGCCGTATATCGCTTAGTAAATGTTTTGACCGCCGACTTATAAGCCTTATTTCGTAGGCGATTCCGCTCTGCAACCTGGACACGCTTCACCGCAGATTTAATGTTTGCCACAGTCAACCCTAGATTTGATATAGTCACCGGATAAGTGATCATAGCATTCATTTGATAAGACGCCACAGTTTAGCGCTCAGAAATCCACGGGGCTATCTATAGAGAATCTTTAGAAGATGGAACTGCGAGCCAGGCTATCAATGAAATCAGTCAGTGAAATCAATACTTCTCCAATACATGCTGCTGCGGGCAATCTGCAGCCCGTCTGACCAGCGCTATAAAATATGCCTAATGGGTGGGGGTGTTGAACTCAGATTGCCGGTTAGCTCGGTTATCCTGACGATAGGAGTGATTAATCTCCCCCCGTTTATCTGGAATTGATATCGTGATGCTGCGAATTCTCCACCAGCTTGCTGATGCCCGTATTGAGCTTCAGCGCATTTGCAATCGCACCCAGGATGAACAAGCGGTTCACAAGGAATCGACCGTTCGCGAAATCTTGCAGACTGTTCAGCGAGTGGGGAACCAAGCTCTTCTGGACTACACCGCTGAGTTTGATGGCCAAACGCTGACGGTCGGTCAGCTGCGGATACATGGCTCTGAAATTGATGCTGCCTATCAACAAGTCTCTAAGCGGCTATTAGATGCTATTCGTTTAGCCTGTGACAACATTAGAGCATTTCATCGACAGCGCGTGCCCAAAAGCTGGGTGGAATTTGGCTCTAATGAGGTTGTTTTGGGTAAACGCTACACGCCAGTTGCCAGGGCGGGTATTTATGTGCCGGGGGGACGGGCCTCTTACCCCAGTACGGTATTGATGAATGCAGTTCCAGCTAAGGTTGCTGGAGTGCCTCAGGTTGTAATGGTGACCCCGCCTGGACGAGATAAGCAGATTAACCCTGCGGTTTTAGTCGCCGCCCAGGAAGCGGGAGTCGATGAAATTTACCGGGTGGGAGGGGCACAGGCGATCGCGGCTCTAGCCTACGGTACCGATACGATCCCCAGAGTGAATGTGATCAGCGGTCCTGGCAATATTTATGTCACCCTGGCCAAAAAATTAGTCTATGGCACCGTTGGTATTGATTCTTTGGCAGGGCCGTCAGAAGTTTTGGTCATTGCAGACGACAGCGCTAATCCGGTGCATGTGGCTGCCGATCTGCTAGCTCAGGCCGAGCACGACCCGCTGGCAGCAGCAGTTTTGATTACGCCCAGTCCGGATTTGGCCGCGCGGGTCAGCCGGGAAGTGGCCCGCCAGCTTGAGAACCATCCTCGGCAGGTTCTGACTGAAAAGGCAATCGCTCACTACGGCGTTGCCATTGTGGTGGAATCATTAGCGATGGCGGCTGAGCTCTCTAACAGTTTTGCGCCAGAGCATTTACAGCTGGAGGTCAGCGATCCGTGGGCGCTGCTGGATCATATCCACCATGCAGGGGCCATTTTTATGGGCCACGCTACGCCCGAAGCAGTAGGGGATTATCTGGCCGGTCCAAACCACACTTTGCCGACCTCTGGTGCTGCTCGCTATGCATCCCCGCTCAGCACAGAAACATTTATGAAGCATTCGAGCCTAATCCAGTACTCGCCGCGATCGCTCAATCGCGTTGCTGATGCTGTTGCGGCTCTAACCGAAGCCGAGGGTCTGCCCTCTCACAATGATTCCGTACAGCTTCGAGTTCAAGGAGACCAAGCCCTAAATGATGCTCTGACGTTTAAAAAGCACGGGATTGACTCCTAGGGGCTGTCATCATTTAGCGGTCAAGTCTTTATGCATAAGGTGTTTCAGCCCCTAGTTTGTTATGCAGAGCGGGCGCGGTAATGCTTATAGCGGAAGCATTCTGGTTTTAATTGATGACGCGCCAAAGGCTTCCGCTTTCCGCCTAAGCCGTTTGGCTATCTCTCGATTGGACAGCCAGAAACCGACGCAAATTTAGCAGGGTTACCGTCTGACCCAAATTTAAGGGCAGTAGGGACACGCCCTCTAGCTGAGACTGCAGCCAGCCTTCGCCCCAGTACCACTCATGAAAGCCGTCAATGCCGCCGTAGAGCAGCAATCGGAGGCTGTTGTCCGTTATCTGATCGACTTGATGTTCAACAGTGACTATCCCTAAGCGACTGGTGAATTGCGTATTTTCAATCAGTTGGTCAGGCAGTCCGGTTGACAACTGCTGAGGCCAAAGCCACTGGCGTAAATTTATGGGCCGAATTAAGCTCTCACGAATTGTGTTGGAAGCGGCCGCGACCTCTATTCGCAGATTGCTCTGTTGAAACGTCCCAAACATAACAGCCAAAGTAAGTAAAACATGGAAAAGACAGGATAGCTCTCAGCCTGCTCCTGACGCTTCTAGTATGACACCCTGATGAATCGTGCGGCGGCATTTGAACCGTTGTGACCTGAGCTGCGAGCTCACTATGATTTGAGTCGTCTTCGAGGTTAATGATTTGATTGTTGCTGGTGAATCGTTTTTAGAGTGTCTCAGTGCTATCGTCGTCATCAGTCATTTGAGGCAACACCATGACTGCCCGCTATATTGAAGCCGATCCTTACCCGTATCCTTACAACGGTGATTTGCGCCCGGAGAATACCTGTCTAATCGTGATCGATATGCAGACAGATTTCTGCGGCAAAGGCGGCTATGTAGACAAAATGGGCTATGACCTTTCCTTAACCCGTGCTCCGATCCAGCCGATTAAACAGGTACTCACCGCTCTGCGAGAACGGCATTTTACGATCATTCACACCCGCGAGGGACACCGCCCAGATCTGGCCGATTTGCCTAAGAATAAACAATGGCGATCGCGTCAGATTGGTGCTGGAATCGGTGATCCAGGTCCCTGCGGTAAAATTTTGGTTCGCGGCGAACCGGGCTGGGAAATTATTCCTGAGCTAGCCCCCATGGCGGGAGAAGTCGTGATCGATAAACCGGGCAAAGGATCTTTTTACGCCACTGATTTGGACCTAATCCTAAAGCAAAAGAGCATTGACAATGTGATTCTCACAGGTATCACAACCGACGTCTGCGTCCACACGACGATGCGAGACGCTAACGATCGCGGCTACGAATGTCTACTGCTATCTGACTGTACAGGTGCTACAGACTACGGCAACTATCTAGCAGCGCTCAAAATGGTCAAAATGCAGGGCGGCGTCTTCGGCACGGTGGCAGATTCTCAGGCATTGCTTGCGGCCCTTTGATTTCAATAGCAGTTTATAATCAGCGGGTTCTTAATCCTAGCTTCAACTCCATGACACGTCAGGCAACTATTGGCATCATCGGCGGCAGCGGCCTTTACAAAATGGATGCGCTTACAGACCTCGAAGAGCTGGCCCTAGAAACGCCCTTTGGGGACCCTTCCGATCGACTTATCTGGGGCCGTTTAGACGATGTTCCGGTGGTATTTTTAGCCCGTCACGGTCGCAACCATCACTTAATGCCGTCGGAGCTGCCCTTTCGGGCCAATATCCATGCAATGAAGCAAGTCGGCGTGAAGTATCTGATCTCTGCCTCAGCGGTAGGCTCTCTTAAGGAAGGGGCCAAGCCATTGGATATGGTTGTGCCAGACCAGTTTATCGATCGCACCAAAAACCGGGCCTCTACTTTTTTTGGAGAGGGAATTGTGGCCCATATTGCCTTTGGCGACCCCATTTGCCCTAATTTGGCTCAGGTTGTCGGTGATGCGATCGCATCTTTAGATTTTGCCGAGGTCAGCCTCCATCGCGGCGGCACCTATGTCTGTATGGAAGGCCCGGCATTTTCAACCAAAGCCGAATCCCAGCTTTACCGAAGTTGGGGAGCTACCGTTATCGGCATGACCAATTTACCTGAGGCCAAGTTGGCCCGCGAAGCCGAAATTGCCTACGCAACTCTGGCAATGGTCACAGACTACGACTGCTGGCACCCTGATCATGACAGCGTTACCGTCGAAATGGTGATCGGCAACTTAATCAAAAATGCGGCCAACGCCCAGCAGGTGATTCGCTCTGCGGTTCGCCAACTTAATCAAAACCCACCTGCTTCTGATGCTCACTCAGCTCTGAAATACGCCATCATAACTCCTCTAGATCAGGCTCCGGCGGCAACCAAAGCCAAATTGAGCCTGCTGCTAGAAAAGTATCTGTAGTGGTCGGTCAGTCTCTTGATAAATTGCGCGGTTAAACTATGTGGCGTGAGAAGCTCAACGCTTGCACTGCCCGCCCCGGCTGGGAAGGCTTTACCAAAAACTCTGCGATCAGCCCATGCGCCCTGGCTGCTGCGCCCTGGCTGGTAGCGTAATGATGTAGCGATAGCCTCGCTCCAGAGAGCCCTGTAGCTCTAGCTTACCCCTGTGTATTTCAACCAGTTGATGGGCTAGTAATAAACCTAGCTCCTCGCGGGCAAGGGCCTGCGGAGCCGCAGGTGTGATGTCGGGCTTAGGCAGCAAAAACTCGGATTGGGTTGATGGGGCCAGCCAGTCGTAGGTCTGTGCTGTGGCTTCCATAGATTGTTGAAGCTGCGATAGGTTTACCTCAAGCCCATTGGCATCAATCTTTTCGTGCAGAGAGACCACAGCTTGGGGTAAGCCTTCTCCAAGCCAGGGGTTAGAGACCCAAACAGCAATATTGAGCTGTTCATCCTTGCGCGAGACATGAACTCGAATCGTATTGCCCTCGCTGCCGAGGTGAATAATGCTGAAAATAAGATGGTAGAGCAGTTGCTTTACCTTGCTCTTATCCAAGTTCCAAATGCGAGAGCTGGGCTCTATGGAAAGCTGAATTTTCTGCTGCTGGGCCTCGGCTAGCTCTTCTAGGCTGTTAAACGCCTGCTGGGTCAGCATCTCTAAATCGACTGGCGCGACGGTAAGGCGTCGATAGTCCTCAGTGCCCACACCCAGGTCGATAATTTCATCTACCAGGCTTAGCAACTCCTGACTGCTGCTGCGCACGATCTCGCTGTACTCTCGCTGCTTTTCGGTTAAGGGGCCGTAGATTTCCCGGCTTAGCATGCTAGCCATTCCCATAATCGAAGTTAAGGGATTGCGTAAGTCCTGGGTGAGTTGAGAAATCAAGGAGATGCGAACCGCATTTAGAGCAGATTCTAAATCTGGAGACGCTCCTCTTCCTTGAGTGGATGGTGAACTAGCGACACCAGTAGTTAGAGAACCCCCTAGACTAGAAGCAGAGGAGGCTTGAGATTGGGTCAGGCGATCGCGCTCTATTTCACTAACGCTCCAGCGGGCGTTGAGCTCCAAAACCGCCACATCCTGAGCCGTAAACTGACGAGGGGCCGTATCTAAAATCGCCAGCACTCCGATACAAACATTTTGGCTAGTCACTAGCGGTACGCCAAGATAAGCCTGAATACCGTACTGCTGCACCAGCAGGCTATTGGCGAAGGCAGAGTGAGCTGTGGCGTTGTGCAAGATTAGGGGACGGCAACTGTCTACGACCTGAATGCCAAAAGATTCAGCGATCGCCAGTTCGCGAGACGTAGACAGGGGATTCATTAAACCCAGCCGGGATAGCCCAACGGCTGCCTTAAAGCGCTCTACCTGGCGGTCAAAAACACTGACCACAGCGAGGGGCGCTGCCAACAGCCGAGCGGCTGTTTGAGCTGATTCATCAAAAACAGGCCAGCGCTCTGTATCGGTTCCATCCAGCAAATCTAGAGCCTGCAGCGCCTCGATCCGCTTGGACAGTCGCTGCTGGGCACCACCCTGCTGTAATTGACAATTTAGGGGATATTCAGGGTTCCCCGTGCTTAGGCTGGTGTCCATTGTATATAGGGCGCTCTGATTCATACTGCTAGCCGTCGATGCCTACAGTTTCATATTGCCCGGATGATTTGGCTGGGCAACGAAGGAGGGGAGCCCTATATCTCAATAAATGTGCCGATTTTTTAGGTTCTAGCGAATATTACTGACGTAAAAATACGGTCAGACTAGAAGCCGTTATTAATTAGCCGTTGGCGAT
>JBCDFX010000076.1:0-12535 GCA_039177155.1 Cyanobacteria bacterium P01_H01_bin.119 | reverse complement strand
CTACTGCGCTGTTTGCTCTGATTGAAGATAACGAGATTCAAGGTTACATAGCAGCGACAACTATTACCAATATTTTCTACGTTGTGCGGAAGCTTAGAAGCCGTGAAGTGGCCTTGCAAGCTATCAGTCAACTACTGCGTGGGTTAAATCTCTGCGATGTAGGCCATCAAGTAATTCAGCAAGCATTGTCTATAGATCTGAAAGATTTTGAGGATGGCGTACAGCTTGCTTGCGCCATTGCGTATGATTTGGACGCGATCGCAACTCGTAACACAGCGGACTTTCGTGGGGCTGAGTTTGTGATTCTGTCTGCAGATGAACTGATCGCTCAATTTTCAGCGGACGAGCCATAGATCGGATGCATTGTTGATGCTTGTAACTATTTCCAGAGAAGGAATGCTATCAAAATCTGCCGGATGACTATGAGGCATTGCAGGCGCTGACGGAGAAGCTGGCGGCGCTGACGGAGGAGATTGATAGTTCGACGGAGCGGTAGATGGAGTTGGCGAAATTGGTGTCTTGATTGGACTGCGATGTTATGTGTCGATTCTCATCAACATCAGGCATTGATGAGCTGCTGGAATCGCTCATTGTCGCGGATTGAGTCAAAGTCAGCGTCAGTTTTAGCTATCTCCCGATTTTCTGATTCAAGTTCGATCGCTTGCTTAAGAAAGTTCAATGTAGACTCAGTATCACCTTGCAAGCCATACAAACAGGCTTTGTTATAAATTGCAGATTCGTAATTTGGCTTGATCGCCAAGGCAGCGTCATAGGCCGCGATCGCTTCCTCATTTCGATCTAGTTTACTCAGCACAATGCCTTTGTTGTTGAGCGCTTCATGTTTGTCCGGTTTGATGGCAAAGGCAGCATCATAGGCCGCGATCGCACCTTCGTAGCTTTCGCCAGCTGCAAATAAGTTTCCTTGCTCGAACAGAAGCCTAGCTTTTTCTGATTCTGCGATACCGATTTCTTCTAACAGACTTTGAATGGAGAGAGTCTTTTCTTGCCGCTCTTGAGGACTCAGCAAACAGTACTTTTTATAGTCACTTTCCATCCAAATCCGAGAAGACTCCGACTGAAGCCGCTCCTCATCCATCACAAACTCAAACACCCCAGAGTGCCAGTCGAAAAAGTCTGGTGCCCGGTGAATCATGTACCGCAGCGCAAAGCGCGGCATCAAAAAGACAAGGGTAAGGTCAAAATCTTTAAACCGCTCTCGGCTTAGGTTCAGATGCCACAGCAGAGGCACTTCTGCTCAGCTATGGCCGCACTTATCGGCGCTACTCTCACAAAGCCTGTATGGTCGTACTCTAAGTCGGGGCAAGGTCTTGATCCCACTCCGTTATGTCAGTTTGATTCATGCATGTAGCTATGCTTAACCATTCTTAATAAACAAATCTCAGTTACTGGAATTTAAAACACTATCTATTTCCCAGGTCTCCACACTATCTAACTTTCTTGAAAGAATCATCTTTCTAGTTCTGAAAATATGCTCGCGTCCTATTCTATGATCATCGCTACAAAACAAACGCCTTGTGTAATACACCATAGATTCATTTTCATTAGAACCATAGTCTTCATAAACATCTTCATACTCTATATCGCATTTATCCCAGTAAGCTTTGTAGTCTTCAAATGCTTCTCTGTTGTCAGGAAAGTCTTGATAAACATTCTCAATGTATTGCTTCGAGAGCATATCAAATGCCTTTTCATAAAGACCATGCTCTACCCTATAAAAATAAAGAGAAAAAAATTCAATTGGAGATAGCTTGTCGCCGGATTGTCCGCTAGATGAATACCTTCCAATGCCCGAATTTCTTGAAGTTAGATTGCTTTCATTGGCTGAAGACTCTTGCGATTTGTAAGGACTTTGAACATCAGACTCTTTGTTGAAAGAACCATCCAGATTACTTTCATCATCTTTTTTCATAATATATTCTACAGTTTTCTCTTTGTCAGCTTCTAGATTAATTGTTCTTCTAATGCCCTGAAAACCCTCTTTGGAGACCAAAACTGTTACTTCGTCTCTATAAGGAACAGAAATACTAACATATCCTGCATCATCGCTTAGCCTGGGTTCAGGGGCATTATCGAAAATGAATTGGACATTAGCGGAAGGAACAGGTCGATTATCTTCATCAATCAAGATGAATTTGACCTTGACGACTTCTTGAATACTTGATTCTTCTGATGACTCATCCATAATTGTCATCAAGGGCTTTATAGTATTGGGGCCCAATATGCCAGCCAGGATCAGCAATACAGACCCAATAAAAAGACCATTCTTTATAGACTGAGGGAGTTGAATTTTAAATAAGTTAGGCTCCTGATCTGCCATGCTTCCCCAAGCTCCGCTTTAGAAAAATTACTACAGTGATTAGCCAAAAGATCTGGACAGAGTCATGCGTCAGATTATTGCTACGCCAACAACTCCAGAGATACTGGTCAGTGAGCAATCTGACAAATCTATGTTTATCCCATATTCTATCGTTTAGTCCATAGCTTTGCATTTATGTAGATGGGCTGAAGTAAGATGACAGAAGCGTCGTACATATTGGTTGCTGAATGGAAATATTTTGCAGCTTACCGTTAAATGCTACTGGGCGATCGCTTCTTCTGCGATCGCTTCATCTACCGCCGGGGCGATCACTGTGCTGTCGGGCTCAGGAATTACTGATGGGGTGGGGGCAATCTGGTTTAGCTCCTGCAAAATCGACTCTAGTCGCTGCTGGGTTTCACCGTAGCGCTGCCAATTTTGCTCCTGTAGCGCCACCTGTCCCTGCTGATAGACCGCTAAGGCTTGCTCAATCAGACTGGCCATTTCTCCGTTAATCACTGGAGGCGTGCCCGCTGGCGGGGCAGCTTGGGTCTCGTCGGGGGCACCGGCAACTTGAACATCGCCAAACAGGCTAGCGAGGGCACCGTTTAGGTCGTTGGCCATGACTGTCTGGTCGCCGTAGGCCATAATTACTCGCCTTAGCTCCGGCAGCTCACCTTGCTCCGCCCGCAGGTAAACGGGTTCTACATAGAGCAGCGATCGCTCAATGGGAATCACCAACAGGTCACCACGAATCACCCGGGAGCCTTCCTGACTCCAGAGGGTCAACTGCTGGGAAATATCAGGGTTTTGATCGATGCGGGCTTCAATCTGGCTAGGGCCGTAGACCAGCTCCTGCTTGGGAAACTCATAGAGCAGCTGGCTGCCGTAATTCCCGCCATCGGAGCGGGCCGCAAACCAGGCCACCATATTGTCTTTGTCCACCGGCGTAAAGGGCACAATCAGCATAAACTCTTCAGCCTCGGCATCAGGCAGCCGCATAATCACGTAATACGGCTCGACCACCTCGGTATTACCTTCGTACACCTGGGTTGGAAACTGCCATACGTCCTCCCGGTTGTAGAACACTTCGGGATTGGTCATATGGTAAGTCTGATAGAGCTGGGCCTGGATTTTGAAAAAGTCTAGGGGATAGCGAAAATGAGACGTTATTGATGGGGACACCGCGTCCATGGGCTCAAACAGTCCCGGAAAGATTTTGGCGTAGGTGGCTAGCACCGGATCGTTGGCATCCATGGTGAAAAAGCGCATGGTGCCGTCGTAGGCATCGACCACGACTTTAACCGCATCTCGGATATAGTTGGTGCGCTGGCTGGCAATGCGGCCGACGTTGTCGCTGGCCTCGGTTAGGCTGCGGTTAAGTGGCTCGGAGTAGGGGTAGCGATCGCTGATGGTGTAGGCATCGATAATCCACTGCAGCCGCCCGTCAATCACGGCGATATAGGGGTCGCTGTCAAACTGCAAAAAGGGCGCAATCTGACTGACTCGATTGAGCACCTGGCGGTGATAGTGAATTTTGGAATCTGCCTCAAAGTAGTTGGAAATTAAAATCTTAAAGCTGCCGTTGCGCAGGGCATACACTAACCGTCGCCAGAAGGATCCCATAGGCACCCCGCCAGCGCCGTCGTAGCGGGTCAGGGCATTGGTATCGCCTTCGGGATAGTCAAACTCGTCGGTACTGGTACCGGTAAAAATATAGTCTCGGGTTTCTTCACCGTAGTAAATCCGAGACTGGCTTAGCTCCAAGTCTGTAGACGATACGGGGGGCACATTCTGCACAAACAGCTCAGGCAGGCCGTCCGGTGTGACCTGATTAACCGGGCTCATGGCCAAACCAAAGCCGTGGGTATACTTTAGCCGCTGGTTTACCCAGGTTTGGGCCTGTTGAGGCACCTGATCGTAGGCCAGCTCGCGGGGGGCGAGCATGACCTGGCGGTAGTCTCCGTCCAGGGTATAGCGATCGATATCGACATCCCGAAAGCGATAATAGAGCCGGATCTCCTGAAGCTGGCGGTAGGTGCTCAGCAAGGGGCGATAGTCCCAGAGGCGAATATTGTCCAATGTGGACTGGTTTTGGCCGAGGGCTTCAGTGCTGAGGGGTTCATCAGCGGGAAAAGCCTCGCTCTGGATAGTTTCCAGGCCGTAGGCGGCACGGGTAAAGGCAATATTGTGCTCAATAAACGGACGCTCTTTGCTGAGTTCGTTGGGGGCAACAATAAACTGCTGCTGAAACCAGGGATAGCCAATATTGACCACTACAAAGGCAACGATATAAAAGCCAATTCCTACACTCGGTAAGGAAAAGCCGCTGCGCCATAGGGAAATCATAAATAGGGCGGCAATACTAATGGACACCCCTGCCATTAGCCAGTACGCCTGTAGGCGAGCATTGACATCGGCATAGCCTGCGCCAAACACTACTCCCCCAGGAGAGTAGAGCAGCTCAAAGCGCTGCAGCCAGAAACCTGCGGCAACGGTGACGGCGATCGCGGCTAAAATCACGCAGATATGAGTTTTAGCTGCGCCGGTTAAAAAGTATTTCCAGCCCCGCTCCGGACGAATTTCTCCTTTTAGCCCGTAAATTACTAGGGCAATTAAGCCGCACCACAGCAGTAGGCCCAGCACTCCCCGCTGCAGTCCTTCATAGAAAGGCATCTGAAAGATGTAAAAGCTTACATCTCGGCTGAAAATAGGATCTTGAATGCCAAAGGAGGTGGGATTGAGGTGCTTAAGAATGGTTTCCCAGGCCAGTCGGCCTCGATTGGCCGCTGTAAAAGAGAGTATGGCGATCGCGGTCGCGGTGATATATCGGGGCAGGGTGCTGGCATAGGACCGCAGATTGGTGCGCTCTAGCACGGTGTAGGTCCGCTCGCGGGTAAGCCACAGGGCAATGGCATAGTTTGCCCCCAGCGCCACGCCGTAGGCAACAAAGGTGCCTAGCCAAATCCAAACTTGCCAAGAGACCTGAGTCCAAAACACTTGCTGAAAGCCGGCCGCAGTAAACCACCACGACTCGGTTAACAGGCTAATCAGCGTGTTGAGAGACAGGAAAAAAACAATCGCGATCGCGATTGCAGCAATCCAGAGGGGAGAAATATTGGGAACCGGAATCGTTCGCTTTTTCACAGGGGACGATCAAAGGTGTGATAGTTGACGTGGCTGCCTTATCAAATCAAACTCTGCCCATTCAAACTCTATTCATTCAAACCTTGCGTATTTAAGCCCTAGGTATTCAAACGTTTGAGCTTGGTCGCAGACTTGGGCTTGTTGGCTATCCGCTCAAAAGATAAAGCAACCACTCCTAGGGTAACAATGATGACCCCAAACCATTGAGCAATATGCAGCGCAGACTGGGGCCCCGGCGTCATAACGTAGGCCATAATCGCCGTTACAACCGGGCCACTGGAGGCCACAATAGACGCTTGGGCAGCTCCCATAAACCGCACTCCGTAGTTGTTAAAGAGATATCCAATCAGGGTTAAAACGCCAAGCAGCAGCACTGCAAAGCCAAATCCTGAGAAATTTTGTGGCCCCTGAATCTCTAGGCCAAACAGCGGTGAGCCCATTCGCTGGAAGGATGAAAGCACCAAAACGCTTAAGCCCGTCAGCGCCAGAATCGTTGTAAATTGCAACAAAGTAACGGGCACGGGATGCAGTTTCTTGAAGCTAATCTGCATAGAAATCAGATATAGGGCAAAGGCAATACTGGAGAGTAAAGCAGCCACAATTCCCCAGGGGGACAGGTCTGTACTCGATAGGCTAATGGCAATACGGGGCCAGGCCACAAAGCAAATGCCAAAAGTGATGGCAAACATCACGCCAATGCGCAGGGGCGAGGGGCGATCGCCAAATACAAACCAAGCTAGGGGTACGGTAAACAGAGGATACATAAACAGCAGCGTCACCGCCACCCCGGCACCGACATCAGGAATCGCTTTGTAAATCAAGACCTGTGATGTAAACAAGAAGAAACCGCTGCTCAACACCTGCAAAATTGGCAGCCGCTGCCCAGCCTGCAAAAAGTGATTTAAATCTCTCCAGACATTGGGATAGAGCTTTTGAGCCACAATTCCCATCAGCGGCAGCACCACCACCATTCGCAAAAACAGCAGCAGCAAAGAGTTAGGAATGGTCAGCGGCAGCAAAGAATCAATGGAGAGAAAGCCCAAAAACTGAGGTGCCCCAAAGCCAATAATGCTGACCATCACGTTGTGAAAAGACAGCGCCAGGGTCGATAAAACAATTAACACCAGCCCTCGCCGCATTGCAGACATACGCTCAGGTTTGGGAGCCATTTTGGCCGGGGCATCGGCTGTTGCAGCCTGGCCGGGGCGGCTGGGGCTGGCCGCTGAGGCTGAGGCTTGGGATTTTAGGGCACCCTCTGGCGTGTAAAGATGGCCGGGCAGTTGCGTTTGAATCTGGGTGATATGCTCCTTAAGCTGCATATTTAGCCGATTCACTAAGGCTTCTAAAATCACCTCGCCCTGCTGCTCCGTAGTCTGCATCCGACCAATTTGCTGGGTCAGAGCGGACTGGTAGCTATGGAGATCTTGCTGTAGCGATTGCAGGGTACCGCCAATGGTGGAATCAAGAGAGGCGACGAGCCGCTGCATATTTTCAACCGTATGGCCGTTAAGCTGACCAGACAAATTTTGGGTCGAATTTTGAGCCGGATTTGGGTCGGAGCGACCGGCAGCGATCGCCTGTTGGGTCATCAACTGAGCCGCTAGCTGATCGTTTAGGCGCTGCTGCAAATGCCCTGCCAAAGCCTGGGCCAGCCGTTTGGCCCAGAGCTGCTGCTGAGCCACCTGCTGTTCAGATAGCGCCACTTCTTGGGCGGCTTTGAGGTCGTGGTGAGCGTCCTGAAGCGCTTCATACTCTACTTTGAGAGTGCCAATATCATTAAGCAGACGAGACTTTTCATCTTTAAGGCGAGACACATCTGCCGTTAGCTGCCCAGCAAAATCCTGCTGAAGCTGGTTCAAATTCTGAGCAATGCACTGCAGTGCCGCTAGAGACTGTGCTGATTCGCCAGCACCGCTCTCACTGCTGCCCAGGTTGGTTGCCGAGTCATTTGCCAACTCATTTGGTAGATTTTCAAACTGCCCCATTCTGCTGTGCCCCTTACAGTCCGGTCCAAATGTTCTGGTTGCTGCTCAGATAAATAGCGAAGAAAATTAATGCTAGTGAATTAGGTCAGACCATTCAATCCCAGTTGGGGATGTCGCGGTCTATGCCAATTTCTCAGCAAAAATAGCGCATCTTTTGATAAGACGGATCATCTAAATCGTCGATTTGCAACATTTGTTGAAACGCCCGGAGACAATGGTCTCTGATTCAGGTGAAGAATTTGACGTGCCAGAACGGTAGACTCTCTCCTCAGTGAACCATCTATTAAAGGTAATGTGCCCATCCGCCGTGAATAATTCTCGCTGGCCCGTTAATTCTATAGTTGCCTGAATTAGTTGCCTGAATTGCTGGCCAATTGAGGCTAGGAAACTGTGCGGGTTGGCCGACTGGGGTGGCGCTCTAGAACTTGGCTGATATGGTGACTGACCGCCTGAGGCTGCTCAACCATTGCCAGGTGTCCACATGGAGAAATTTCTAGAATGTTGCCTGCCTCCTGGTGGAACAGCGCGTGAAAACTGGCGAGATGGTGGACGTATTTCAGCTCCATTACCCGATCCTGCTGCCCAGCCAGAAAATAGACGGGCTGAGAGAGAGAGGCTACAACCTGGGGCAGCAGATGCACCTCTGCTTCAGTGGTCGACTCGAGCAGCGCGCCCAAAGCGGCTTCGCTCTGGGCAAGGGTCAAATCGAGCAGGCGCTGTTTACCCCAGCGTTTTCCCACGGGCACGGTTACCATCATGCGGCTGAAGGCAAGCTCTAAAAAAGGAATGCGAGTTAGCCAAGGACTGCGAAAGTTAACAATTTGCTGGCCTGCGCTGCGAAAGCGCTGAAACGCTTCGTGGAGGTAAATACCGCCGCCTACGTTTACGCCGATTACCCCTTGAATTAGCTCAGGGGCTAAATGGGCCGCCCAGAGGGCGATGCTGCCCCCCAGAGAATGCCCAACCAACCAGGCTTGGGTCAGCTCTAGTTGTTTGAGCAGCTCAATGAGATCTAGAGCATAGGCCACAAGGCCAAAGGGCGACTTTGACGCATTTGAGTAAAACCGGCTGTGGTCGGCCGGGGGAGACTGTCGCTGATGAAGGCACTGAGTAGAGTTGCCGAAGCCCCGCAAATCGTAGGTCAGGCACTGGCAATCTGGTGAAAGCTGCGAAATAACAGGTTGCCAATACTGCCGGCTCAGCAGCCAGCCGTGAATAAATACAAGGGTCTGCCCAGAAGATACTGCTGGAGTCAGAGTGTAGGCGTGGGGAACACCGAGGACATTAATGCTTGTCATGTGTTCAGTGTACTATTTAGGCCGTTCACTCTACGGAATACAGGCTGGACCGCTGACAGCAGCAGATATGGTAGCCGAACAAACGATTAGGACGAGGCTGCGAGTCAGATTGCTCTTATTTCAACCACTCCAGCGATGCTAGGTGCGATCAGCCATCTGACTAACGCTGTAGTTTTGTGCTGGGGCTATCGGGCAGCGGGTTGGCGATCGCGCAGTTCTAGGTGCACCAGCAGGGCGTTAATATCGGCGGGGTTAACGCCACCCAGTCGGGTGGCCTGCCCTAAGGTTAAGGGCTTAATTTGGGTCAGTTTTTCCCGCGCTTCTTTGGAGAGAGTGTCAATTTTCATATAGTCCAAATTGGCGGGCAGCGGGCGGCTGGCATTGCGGCTGGCCAGATCGATCTGAGTTTGCTGCCGCTGAATATAGCCAGAATATTTGATGTCGATTTCGGCCCCGGCTTTCTCGGCTTGGGCAAGGGTGGGATCGCCGAGCCCATATTGTTCGAGACTGGCGTAGTGAAAGCCGGGGCGGCGCAGCAGGTCTGCTAGGGTGATGGAGCCTTTAATGCGCTGCTGAGTATCGGCGGCGATGCGCAGGCCGGCGTCATCCCGCTCTTTAACTCGGGTGGTGTGCAGACGCTCTTTCTCGGCGGCGATGCGGGACTGCTTCTGGGTAAACTGCTGCCAGCGGCGATCGCCTACTAGCCCAATATCTCGTCCCAGGGGGGTGAGCCGCTGATCGGCGTTGTCGGAGCGCAGCACCAGCCGGTACTCGGAGCGGGAGGTCAGCATTCGGTAGGGCTCGCGCAGATCTTTAGTGCACAGATCGTCAATTAGGGTGCCGATGTAGCTAGACTCTCGTGCAAAGACGATTTCTGACTGGTCCCGGGCATAGCGTACGGCATTGATGCCGGCGACGAGTCCTTGGGCGGCGGCTTCTTCGTAGCCGGTGGTGCCGTTAATCTGCCCTGCGCAGAATAGCCCTGGGATGCGCTTGGTCATCAGGGTGGGCAGGCACTGGGTCGCGGGCAAGTAATCGTACTCTACGGCGTAGGCGGGGCGCAGCATGGCGCAGTGCTCTAATCCGGGCAGCGATCGCAGCATGGCCAACTGGAGTGACTCAGGCAGCCCGGTGGAGAAGCCTTGGATATAGAGCTCGGGAATATCGCGACCTTCGGGTTCGATAAAAATTTGATGGCTGTCCTTGTCGGCAAAGCGCACAATTTTGTCTTCAATGCTGGGGCAGTAGCGCGGCCCTTTGGCGTCTACCCAGCCGCCGTAGACTGGAGACAGGTGCAGGTTTTCTCGAATTAAACGATGGGTCTCGGCAGTGGTGCGGGTTAGGTGGCAGGGAACCTGCTCTCGCTCTACCCAGACGCCGGGATCAAAGCTAAACCAGCGCACTTCCTCGTCGCCGGGCTGAGGCTCCAGCGCGTTAAAGTTAACCGAGCGTCGATCCACCCGGGCGGGGGTGCCTGTTTTTAGGCGTCCGGTTTCAAAACCTAGGCGGTTGAGGGTTTCGGTTAACCCAACAGCGGCAAACTCTCCGGCGCGGCCCGCCGCCATAGACTTGTTGCCAATCCAAATCCGTCCGCCTAAGAAGGTTCCTGTGGTCAACACTACGGCCTGGGTACGAAAGGCAACGCCAAAGTAGGTCTCTACTCCAGTTACCGCGTCGTTTTTATCCAGCACCAAATCGGTCACCATGCCCTCACGCACGGTAAGGTTGGGCTGATTGTCCACAATGGTTTTCATTATGGCGGCATATTCTCGCTTGTCCGTTTGGGCTCGCAGTGCCCAGACCGCGGGGCCACGGGAGTTGTTGAGCAGTCGCTTTTGTAGATAAGTGCGATCGGCCATTTTGCCAATCTCGCCGCCGAGGGCGTCAACCTCATGGGTCAGCTGGGATTTGGCCGGGCCACCCACCGCTGGGTTACAGGGTTGCCAAGCAATTTTGTCCAGGTTGAGGGTTAGCAGCAGGGTGCGGCAGCCCAGACGAGCTGAAGCCAGGGCCGCTTCACAGCCGGCGTGTCCGGCCCCGACTACGATCACGTCATACTCGTCTAAAAAGTCAGTTGTCATCGCTTAACGATACCGATAGGCCAGCCAGAGTCTGGCGCTTGCGCGAACTTTACGGGCGCTCCAGCCGACTGGACAGTTTTTTAAGAAACACATCTGTTTTTATAGTACTGGCTACCCTAGACAATCACCGCGCTACCGAACTCACTTATGACTGCAGATATAACCTCAGAAAATTCCTATGCCAGAGATATGGTGGGCTATGGGCAAACGCCCCCCCATCCTCAGTGGCCAGGCAGTGCCCGCCTGGCCGTTCAGTTTGTGATCAACTACGAGGAAGGCGGTGAAAACAATATTTTGCACGGCGATCCGGCTTCTGAAGCTTTTTTGTCTGAGAGTGTGGGGGCTAAACCGCTGTTGGGGGTGCGGAATTTAACGATGGAGTCGATGTATGAGTATGGCAGTCGGGCTGGGTTTTGGCGGCTGCACCGGCTGTTTACCCAACGGGGATTGCCGGTGACGGTCTACGCCGTGGCGATGGCGATGGCGCGCAACCCAGAGGCGATCGCGGCGATGACAGCAGCGGACTGGGAAATTGCCAGCCACGGCTATCGCTGGATTGACTATCAATATAGTGGTGCAGAAACCGAGCGGGAACATATTCGCAAGGCGGTTGAAATCCATACGCAAATTGCGGGCAGTCGGCCCTTAGGCTTTTACCAAGGGCGAATCAGCTCCCATACTCGGTTTTTAGTGATTGAGGAGGGCGGATTTCTATACGATGCTGACAGCTACGCTGACGATCTGCCTTACTGGGTTTACGACTACGGCAAGCCCCATCTGGTGATTCCTTACACCTTAGACGCTAACGATATGCGCTTTGCCACCTACGCTGGGTTTAACTGCGGTGACCAGTTTTTTGCCTATTTGAGAGACACCTTTGATACTCTCTACGCCGAAGGGGCTGATGCACCCAAGATGATGAGCGTGGGGTTGCACTGTCGTTTGGCCGGGCGTCCGGGTCGCACTGCTGCCCTGGCCAGGTTTTTAGACTATGTGCAGTCTCACGAGCAGGTGTGGATTTGTCGCCGGGTCGATATTGCCCGCCACTGGCACCAGCATCATGCCCCAAAGTCGGCACTCTCTTAGTATCGCTACGCGAAATTCAAAATGCAAAATTGAGAATTCAAAATTAAGGCAGAGAGGTCTGATGTTAGGTTAGTCCAATTCCCCATCAGCGGATTGCAGACCAATGGATGAAGTCATCAGCCGGCCAGCTAACAAGATAATGGAGCGGGCAGTTGAAAGATCTTGATGATGATACAAAGGCTATCTGCCGCTGGCGCTGACCCGTTTACAATTCTGAAAAACTGAATGCGGGACATTGCCTAAGTCTTAATCAACTTTCCAGCTATTAGCCAGCTATTGGCCAGCTACTGGGCCAATAGCTGACTAGAGGAGACCGCCGTGATTATTGCCCAAATTTCTGATTTGCATGTTAAGCCGCCTGGGCAGAAAGCCTACGGGGTCGTAGATACTAATGGATTTGTGGCGCGGGCGATCGCCCATCTCAATCGTCTCGATCCGCCTCCAGATATTGTGATTGCCACTGGCGATTTGGTAGATGGCGGCACAGCGGAAGAGTATGCCCAGCTCAAAGCGCTGTTGGCAGATCTAAACATGCCGGTTTACTTAGCAATGGGCAATCATGACGATCGCGCCGCTTTGCGCCAGAGCTTTCCTGAACACGGCTACTTGCAGTCGGCGCGG
>JBCDFX010000075.1:0-12547 GCA_039177155.1 Cyanobacteria bacterium P01_H01_bin.119 | reverse complement strand
CGATTTCAAACCTGGGTTCTTTCACTGCTACTGAATCAAACCGATAGGCTTGGGCATTGGCAGGCGGAGCAGGCAGCAGCTCAAAGAGCAGCGTTGGCGATCGCTGAAACAGTTTGTAGAAGATGGAATCGCGTCGCATTATTTACTGAATGGTAAACCCTCTTTTATAGCTTCGGTCAGATTGCGCGCTCCACCCAGTGTTGCTGGAGTCTCTGATACAGAAGCAATCTGACTCGCACCGGTCGAACCTTTCGGCGGGTTGCTATATCAACCGATCAGCTTG
Organism: Cyanobacteria bacterium P01_H01_bin.119; assembly: GCA_039177155.1. Lineage (GTDB taxonomy): Bacteria > Cyanobacteriota > Cyanobacteriia > Phormidesmidales > Phormidesmidaceae > JBCBZT01. The sequence goes on along the minus strand of JBCDFX010000075.1, from coordinate 12,264 downwards.
GGAAACACTCTACCTGTGTTTCGACAGTAGGCTTCGTAGGTCTTACCGAAACGCTCGCGCATCATGGCTTCTTCGCGGGGCACTCGGATAATGTACATCAGCCCAAAAGCAGCAAAGCTGCTAAGCCCTGCAATCCAATTGTGAATCAGCAGCGCCTGGGCAATGGCAATCAGGAAAATCGCAGCGTACATAGGATGGCGAATGTGTTGATAAACGCCAGAAGTAATGAGATCGTGATCTCTGCGGATTTCGAGGGTAACGCTCCAGTTGCGGCCCAAATCGGCATGGCTGCGCCAAAAGAGCCAGAGCCCAGCCACAAGTAAGCCAACCCCGCCTGCGGTCGCCCAGAGGGGCAGCGTATAGTTTGCAAAGTTCAGCACTCCCAGAGTGAGATGTAGCGCTGGGAGAAGCGCTGAGCCAATAGCGACGATCGCTAGCAGGGCATTCTCAACGGCTGTTTGGCGCGATTCCGTAATTTCATTGCCTTTATTAAGCCGTTCATGGGGGGTACGGATAATGCCCATGGAAATTGTGCCGGCAAGCCAAACCAGTGAGCCCCAGCCGTTGATGGGCGATCGCCAGATAATGGCCACAACAAGCACAATGGCGATCAGCGGAAAAATAAGCTTTGATACTTTATTCATTTTCTGGCTCGCTATTGATTCAATCGACAATGATGCGCGTCGAGTTGGTTCTGTAGCTAGGCCCCTCTGTCATCAACACTAGCGAATTTTTTAGGGATTGAGGCAGATAGCGCTCCGTTAAGGGAAGTCAAACAGACAGCGTAGGGGACAGGAAAGCCCTTACAATTGTTTCGATTTTTATCAATCGGAACGCTATCCATGCCTCGCCGCGACGACATCCACAAAATCTTGCTGATTGGCTCTGGCCCCATTGTTATCGGCCAGGCCTGTGAGTTTGACTACTCTGGTACGCAAGCGTGCAAAGCGCTGCGGGAAGAAGGCTACAAGGTAGTGCTAGTAAACTCCAACCCGGCCACCATTATGACCGACCCGGAGACGGCGGATCGCACCTATATAGAGCCGCTAACACCGGAACTGGTGGCTAAGGTGATTGAGCAAGAGCGCCCCGATGCTCTGCTGCCCACCATGGGCGGTCAGACCGCGCTAAATGTGGCCGTCAACCTGGCTCAAAGCGGCGTACTAGACACATACAATGTGGAGCTGATTGGAGCCAAACTGCCCGCTATCGAGATGGCCGAAGATCGCAGGCTCTTCAAAGAGGCGATGGAGCGGATTGGCGTGGGTGTATGTCCCTCTGGCCTCGCCACCACGATGAAAGAGGCTAAGGAAATTGCGGCTCGTATTGGCACCTATCCTTTAATTAGCCGTCCGGCTTATACCCTGGGCGGCAGCGGCGGCGGTATTGCATACAACAAAGAAGAATTTGAAGCGCTGGCTCAGGCGGGGCTAGATGCAAGCCCCGTATCGCAGATTTTGATTGAGCAGTCTCTGCTGGGCTGGAAAGAGTACGAGCTAGAGGTGATGCGAGATCTTGCAGACAACGTGGTGATTATTTGCTCCATTGAAAACCTCGATCCCATGGGGGTGCACACCGGCGATTCCATCACGGTTGCCCCGGCCCAAACCCTGACCGATAAGGAATACCAGCGACTGCGGGACGCCTCGATCAAAATTATTCGGGAAATTGGGGTCGAAACCGGCGGCTCCAATATTCAGTTTGCGGTAAATCCCAATACCGGAGCAGTGATTGTTATTGAGATGAATCCTCGGGTGTCGCGCAGTTCGGCTCTGGCGTCAAAAGCAACAGGGTTTCCCATCGCTAAGTTCGCCGCTAAGCTGGCGGTGGGCTACACCCTCAATGAAATTTCTAATGACATTACGAAAAAGACGCCCGCCAGCTTTGAGCCCACTATCGACTATGTGGTCACCAAGATTCCCCGCTTTACCTTTGAGAAGTTCTCGGGCACGGAGCCCATTTTAACCACGCAGATGAAGTCTGTGGGGGAAGCGATGGCCATTGGCCGAACCTTTCAGGAGTCGTTTCAAAAGGCGCTGCGATCGCTGGAAACTGGCCGGGCCGGGTGGGGCTGCGATCGCGCCGAAAAGCTCCCCACCCTATCCCAGGTGCAGGCCAGTCTGCGTACCCCCAATCCTGAGCGTATTTTTATTCTGCGCCACGCGATGCAGTTGGGCATGGGTGTGGCCGAGATTTTTGAACTTACCAGCATTGATCCTTGGTTTTTAGACAAGCTGATGGATTTGCTGACCGCAGAAAAACGGCTAAAGCGAACGCCCCTAGCAGAGATAGACGCCGCTCAGATGCTGGCCGCCAAGCAGCGGGGTTTTAGCGATCGCCAAATTGCCTACGCCACCAAAACCACCGAAGACGAGGTGCGCGCTTACCGTAAGTCCCTCGGCGTGATTCCGGTGTATAAAACCGTAGACACCTGTGCCGCTGAGTTTGAAGCCTATACGCCCTACTACTACTCGACCTACGAGCAAGAGAGCGAAGTGCTGCCCTGCGATCGCCGCAAAGTGATAATTCTCGGCGGCGGGCCAAACCGCATTGGACAGGGAATTGAGTTTGACTACTGCTGCTGCCACGCCTCCTTTGCCCTGCAGGACGACGACTATGAAACCATCATGGTCAACTCCAATCCAGAGACGGTTTCAACCGACTATGACACTAGCGATCGCCTCTATTTTGAGCCTCTGACCAAAGAAGACGTGCTCAATATCATCGAAGCGGAAGACCCCATCGGCATCATTATTCAGTTTGGCGGGCAAACCCCGCTAAAGCTGGCGGTGCCCCTACAGAACTATCTCAAATCAGCCGACTGCAGGCTAGAAATTTGGGGCACCTCCCCCGACTCCATTGACACCGCCGAAGACCGAGAGCGATTTGAGCAAATTCTGCGGCAGCTCGATATTTTGCAGCCCCCCAACGGCATTGCCCGCAGCTATCAAGAGTCCCTGGCAATCGCCCAAAACGTCAGCTACCCGGTAGTTGTCCGCCCCAGCTACGTACTGGGCGGCCGGGCGATGGAAATCGTTTACTCGGACCGAGAGCTAGAGCGGTATATGACCCAGGCTGTGCAGGTCGAGCCCGATCACCCTATTTTGATTGACAAGTTTTTAGAAAACGCGGTCGAGGTCGATGTAGACGCGATCGCCGATAAAACAGGCGCCATTGTGATTGGCGGCATTATGGAGCATATCGAGCAGGCCGGTATTCACTCCGGCGACTCTGCCTGCTCCATCCCTACCATCAGTCTGAGCCCAAAAGCGCTAACCATTATCCGCGACTGGACGGTAAAGCTAGCTCAGCGGCTGCAAGTGGTGGGCTTAATGAATATTCAGTTTGCGGTTCAAGGCGACCAGGTCTACATCTTAGAGGCCAACCCCCGTGCCTCCCGCACGGTACCCTTTGTCTCTAAGGCCACAGGGACTCCCTTAGCCAAAGTCGCCGTGCGCGTGATGTCGGGTAAAACCCTGGCAGAGCTGGGCGTTACCGAAGAGATTATTCCCAACCATTTAGCGGTCAAAGAAGCCGTGCTACCCTTCGATAAATTTCCCGGCACCGACACCCTGCTTGGCCCTGAAATGCGCTCCACTGGCGAAGTGATGGGCATCGATCAGGACTTTGGCCGCGCCTTTGCCAAAGCCGAGCTTGCCGCCAATCAAAAGCTGCCCCTCAAAGGCACAGTGTTTGTCTCCATGAACGATCGCGACAAAGAAGCCGTCGTTCCCATCGCTAAAGACTTTGTCGATATGGGCTTTAAGCTGGTGGCGACAGCCGGCACCCGCAAAGTGCTGCAAGCCCACGGTCTAGCCGTGGCGCTGGTGCTAAAAGTCCACGAAGGCCGTCCCCACGTAATGGACTCAATTAAAAATCAAGAAATTCAGCTGGCCATCAACACCCCAATTGGGGCCACAGCCCAGGTTGACGATCGCTCTATTCGGCGTGCGGCATTGGCCTACAAGGTGCCCATTATCACCACGATTGCCGGCGCACGGGCAACAGCGGCAGCAATTCGCTCGTTGCAACAGGAACAGCTAGGGGTGAAGGCGCTACAAGATTATTTAGGATAAGTTAAGCAGGCCGTTGCTGTTGCGACAAAGTAAGAAGATCTGTTGCACACGCCTCTTTTTAACGACATTGCACTGAATTATTCTACTAATTGCCTATATAGGGATATTGGATGGTTCAATAGTGACTAGCTCCATAAGACTGCGCGTTAGGGAGTTCTGATGCCTAAGGTCGTTTCGATTCATTCCTACCGGGGCGGAACCGGCAAGTCTAACTTTACGGCTAACCTGGCAGTAACCATTGCTGCCCAAGGGTATCGAGTGGGTGTTGTCGATACCGATGTCCCCTCACCAGGCATCCATAATCTCTTTAATCTGGAGCCCGAAAAAACTAACAAAACCCTAAATAATTTCCTCTGGGGTGAAATTTCTATTGAAGCAGCAGCCTACGACGTCACTTTCAACAGCGGTATTGATGGCAAAGGCAAAGTATTTTTGGTTCCTTCCAGTGTGAAGGCAGACGATATTGCTCGCATCTTAAAAGATGGCTACGACGTCAAGCTGATGAATGAAGGATTTCGCAGCTTGGTGAAGACATTGGAATTAGACTATCTGCTGATCGATACCCACCCAGGGTTATCCAAAGAAACCTTTTTATCTATTGCCATTTCCCACTTTCTACTTTTAATTTTGCGTCCCGATAAACAGGACTATCAGGGGACTGCTGTTACAATTGACGTCGCGCGGCAGCTCAAAGTTCGGAAAATACTTTTGGCCATTAATAAGGTTCACAGCCAAATTAATCAGGATGTCTTGAGACAAAAAGTGGAAGATACCTATGCTGAAACGGTGGCAGGTATCTTTCCCCTATCGGAAGACATGGTGCTGTTAGCCAGTGAGGGCATATTTTGTATGAAGTATCCAGAACATCCTGTGAGTTACGGGTTCCGAAGAGTGGCGCAACAGCTTATTGAAGTGTAGCAATAGCTGCGGCCATAGTCTCTGAGCTCGATCCTGTTGAGCGCTGCACCATTTTCTTTCGCTCATCGATGAAATGATTCATTTCTAAGGCGAAGTTAGACCGTTGTTGAGCGACGGAAAATACGGCATCACCATTTAGCACCACGAGTTCTACATCCTGCAGTGCTGTTACAGAAACCAAGCTAGGTTCGTTGCGCAGCAGCGACATTTCGCCAAATAGATCGCCTGTATCAAGGTAAGAAATCACGCGAATATTACCAGAATGATCTGGGCATGAGAGGGTGACTTGGCCTTGGAGCAGGATGCAAATCCCGTCATCAATTTCTCCGACCTGAATAATGGTTTCACCTGCGCCATAGTACTTCACCTGTGCCTGATGGGCCAAGGTGTTGAGCACTGTTTTATCTAGCCCTCGAAAAATAGGTAAAGCTGCAAGGGCTTCCAAAATATTAGAAATATCATCCTGGACATTAGATGGATTATCCTGCAGCACATAGTGTTTCTCAAAGGGCGTTGGCAACATTAATCGATGGCGTTTTGCGGCGTAATAGACATTGGTAATAAACTGTCCCTGAATTGTTGAGGCATTTGTAAAATCGGCAATGCAATATTGCACCTCGTATTCAGCTTGATAATCTGTAAATTTCAGAGGTCGAACTTCTGGCTCTGGCTCCGCCAAGATTCCTTTGACGGCCAGTGCCGCTGTTTTGAGGACGGGAATCACACGATTAGGTGCTTCTTCATTGGAAAAAGTAAAGGTGATGCGATCGCCGTGGAGCGGATAGAGCAGCGTGTAATTATAGATGGTCTCTTGCCCCAAAACGCCGTTTGGAATAATTACCACATCATGGTCGGGCGTCCTCAGCCGTACTGCTCGCCAGTTGACTTCTAAAACCTCACCTTCTACATCATCAACGCGGACCCAGTCCCCCACCTTAAAGGGAGATTCAAAGATCAGCAAAAATCCAGACACCAGGTTACTGAGGGTATCCTGTAAAGCTAGAGCAATTACTAAAGATCCCACACCCAGAGCTGCAATCACCTTGCTCAAATCCACCTGCCATACGGTAGCTAGCAAGTAAGATACAACGCAAAGAACAACGCCAACTCGAGCTACCTGAAAGAGTAAATTTGGCACATCAATTTGCCAGTTATATTGACGATTTCCTGGAACTAAGACGCCGTTGACTAAGGCAATCAGGCTATAAATAATGGCCAAACCCAGTGCCGTGGAGATAATTTGTATCGTGATAGTTTCAGTGGACGCATGGAATAGCTTTAGCGCCACTAGCAAGATAGCCAAGGGCGGCAGTATAAACGTACGGACACTGTGAAACATATCCGCCAATGGATGGCTACGCAGGCGTGAAACAATTTCTCCCAGACCGATTGAGCACACGGGAACGGCAGTGATTAAAATCAGGGCCCACGTGATCTGTATCTGTTCCATTGCTATATCCATTCCTATGTCCATAGTTTTTAGCGTCAGACGGATTCAATGATTAGCTCTCAAATGAGTCGATCCCCAGCTCTCCGACAAGATCTCCAATCATTGATGGCTCACTTTTTAATGCAGCCGTTGACGTATCTTTCAGTGAATTTTGAGGCGGTTGCGCCGTTATCTGACCAGCTTTATCGTCTGTGCTATTTTCCAATGGCTCGTCTTTACCTAGAGACAGTTCAACCTCAGAATCGGTCTTTAAATCGTCTGGCGATAAACCATCAGAAAGGCCGCTGGTGAGTTCTCCAATTAGGTCAGTCAGGGCACCTTTTCGGAGTATCCAGGTGTCAATTTTTGTTTGATTCTCTAGGGAAAGACTATCGCCTTTGTGGAAGTCATAAAATCCTTTAAGGCGATCGCGCACCATCTGAGTCGTAATAATGACACCCGTCTCTGTCGTATCAATCAGTCTACTGGCAATGGCCACCGGCTGACCCAGCAGGTCGTAGCTCAACGGTTGATGGCCCAAAATACCCGTAGCCACCGTCCCAGTGTGAATGCCAATGCGCAGATTCAGTCGGGTTTGGTGACGACTATTAAAGCCTTGAATCAGATCAAGCAAATTGAAGGCAAAATCCAGCATCCGCTTTTCGTGATCAAGCCTGGGTTTCGTTAGACCACAGGTGGCAATATAGCGATCGCTGGCAAACTTAAAAGGCTCAACGTCACTGCGCCTTGCAGCCTGGTTAAAAGAACTCAATAGCTCGCTTAGATATTGATTTAAGGTGCTGGCGGTGTGCTGCTCAGATAGAGACCCTAAGCCCACAATCTTGGCAAACAAGACCGTGACCTGCTGAGTCTCAGTGGTGATCAGGGGTTCCTTTCGCTTGATGCGCTCGATAATTTCATCCGGCAAGAGTTGCTGCAAAATATCTTGAGCATCATAGTATTGCCGCTCAATATCATTGATTTGCTGGCGCATCCTTTGCACTACCGTATTAAAAATGCTGGCCAACTCGCTAAATTCATCGCTCGATTCAAAAAATACATTGGCATCTTCCTGCCCTAGCTCTGCCTTTCGAGAGGCCGCAATCAAAGTATCAATAGGCTTGACAAAATTAGCGGCAATAATGCTAGCCAGAAAGGTCAGCACCAGCATCAAAATTACAGTTGAAATCAGCAAATAGGTCTGGAGAGAATAGACGGGCTGATAGGCTTCAGCTAAGTCCATCTCCGATAAAATAGCCCACTCTAACCCCGGTAGATTTAAGGGAGCATAGGAACTCAGCACCGGAATGCCGCGATAGTCTTTTATAATTTGGGTTCCTTCTTGGCCTGCGATCGCCTCCTTTGCCGCTTCAGTATTTACTCGCTGAAGCAAAATCGAAGTGTCCAGTTGATCAATTAGCTGAACGGTTCGACTAGGGGTGCCAATTGCACGCAGGGCTTCCTTATATGCTGCTTTATCTTCAATCAAAAACCGGGATATGGAGCGCATCAGATAATCTTTACCGACGAGGTAGGTCTCTCCAGATGTTCCTAATCCGTCTTGCTCCCAGCTTTTACCTCCCGTTAAGACCTGATTCACTTCGTTGACCGGCATCTGCACCGCGAGAATGCCAACAAATGTGGGGCCATCATAGATAGGCCCCGCCAAAAATGCCGCCGGAGTCGCATAGGAAGGCTTGTAGGTTTTGAAATCTACAACCTGAATAGCGCCTCGATCAGGATTATCCTGCACCGCTGCGATTATCCCAGCCAAATTGCTGCGGCTGTAGGGACCATCGCTTAAGTTCGTAGCATAGTCCGTTTCTTTATAGACAGAATAGATAATGTCCGATGTTTGAGGATCAATTAGAAAAAAGTCGTAGTAGCCAAACTTTTGAATTAAGTTTTGAAACAGGTGATGATACCGGCTATGAATAGCGCTGTAAACGCTGCTATCTTTAGCATCTATCAGTGCATCTTTATGCCCCACCGGATTAGGATTAGCCACAATGTAGTGATATTGAAGATAGCGGGCCGCATTGCTTTTGGGAGCATAGGTTTCATAATTTGGTGTGCCCGTAATATGTTCGGTCAATTTTGGAAAAAAGTGCTGCTCATAATAATTCTGAATGGCATTGTCCCAGTCGGTTGGAATTGTTTCTCGGTTGAGCTGGTCATAGGCTGAGTCAAACTCCTGCACCGCCGATACCACCATGCGATCCTCGCAGAGCGTTTCCACATGGTTTTTAAAGGTGGCGAAATAGGATTCAATCTGATAAGCCTTTGATGCCCTAACGCTAGTGAGATGGTCAAAAATATTTTGCTTTAGCTCTGCCCTAGCCCAGCTCCACCCCAAAAGGCTGATGGAGATAATTGAAATCAGGCTAACAACCAGCAACATCACCTGAATTTTTGACTTAATGCTGAGATGACGAAGTCCAATCATGACGGTAATCCATAGGGCGACAGCCGCAGCGTTAATCAGAGAATATCAGATGGCTTAAAAACTGCCAGATACTCATTTTTAGAAGACTCGTTGACGGATCAGACACAGCGATAAAATTTGCCCATTCTCCCTGAGACTTAAGCCCGTGCTCAACGCCTTTAAGAATCTGTCCTTACGGAGCCTGCTACTGATCGCATTTGTTGGACAACTGTTAGGGATCGTCGGCCTAGTTGGCTATCTCTCCCTTCGTAACAGCCAACGGACCGTGCAAACCCTTGCGGTTCAAATACGGCAAGAGCTAACGTCCCGGATTGAGCGAGAGCTACAGAGCTATTTTGAAACCCCCCACGAGATTAACCGTCTTAATGCCGCTGCCTTTGTCCGAGGGGAGTTAGATATTGAAAATGGTCAGTTTGGTGAGGCTCAGCTCTATCAGCAAATGAAAATTTCTCCTAATGTGGCCTTTGCCTACTGCGGTGGCAGCCGCCAAGGGGAGTTTTTTGGGGTGCTGCGATCGCCTGATGATGGGTCTTTGCAACTATCTTACGGCAACTCGGCCAACGAGTTTTTAAGGGACTATTTCAGCTTGGATGTGGCCGGCCTGCGTACCTTTAAACTCTTTCAGGCCACCACCCCCTACGATGCTCGCCAGCGGCCCTGGTACCGAGCTGCAATCAGTTCTCAAGGGCCAGTCTGGACAGATGTCTACATTGCCTTTACCACCGGACTGCCCAATGTTACCGCGAGTTTACCCGTCTACGATCGCACTGGACAACGGCTACTTGGGGTATGCGCCACCGATGTTGTACTGCCAGAGGAGTTTCGCGATTTTCTGAGATCTTTAGAGATTGGCAATAGTGGTCAGGCATTTGTGCTGGATCGCAGCGGTAATTTGATTGCAAACTCCAATGATGAGCCCTTAATGGTGGGTGAAGGAGACCAGGCGCGCTCTCTGCGAGTGATGGAGAGCCAGGATCCTTTGGTCAAGGGAGCCGGCACCTACCTAAAGGATACCTTCGGCGATTTGGATCGCATTAGGCAGCCCCAGCGCCGGAGATTTTGGCTCGACGGTAGGCGCCAGTTTATTGATGTCGTTCCCTTCAATGATGGATTCGGCCTAGATTGGTTAATTGTCGCCGTGGTGCCCGAAGCTGACTTTATGGGCCAAATTTACGCTAACACCCGCACGACTCTGCTGCTAGCCCTAGGCGGATTACTGATGGCCATCACCCTAGCAGCATTGGCGGCCCGCAGCCTGACCCGTCCGGTATTGGAGGTGTGTCAGGCCGCCGAGGGGATTGCTGAGGGGAATCTGGATCAGCGAGTAACCGCCACGCCCATTCGGGAAATGCGTCGGTTGGCCCGCAACTTTAACAGCATGGCCCAACAGCTACAGAGCTCTTTTACAGCCCTACGCAAAAGCGAAGCCACTAACCGTGCCATCGTAGAAGCGATTCCCGATTTGCTTATTCGTACCCGCCAGGATGGGACTTATCTTGACATTATTAATCGTGATCGGTTGCTGCAGATTCACAACGACAGTCACCCTGTCGCCGGCACCCACGTCCAAGATTCTCTGCCTCCGGATTTAGCAGCCAAGCGTCTGGATATGCTGCAGCAGACCCTTTCGACTAATACGGTGCAGATATATGAGCAGCATCTCAAAGTTGATGAACAAGACTTCGATGAAGAAGTGCGTCTAGTGGCCTTAGCAGAAGATGAAGTCTTGATTATGGTGCGCGACATTACCCAACGCAAACGGGCTGAAAAGGCTCTGCAGATTGCCGAGGAAAAATACCGCAGCATCTACGAAAATGCCCTTGAAGGCATCTTCCAGTCTAGTCAGAAAGGACGTTTTATCAGTGTTAATCCGGCTATGGCCCGGCTGTATGGCTATGATTCCCCAGAGGATATGGTTGCCAAAATTGAGAATATTGGCAAGCAGATTTACGTCAATCCAGAAAAACGAAATATCTTCACTCGACTGTTGGATAATACTGGGGAAGTTAAAGACTTTGACTATCGCAGCTATCGACAAGATGGCAGCATTATCTGGGTAGAAGAAAACACCCGCGCCGTTCGAGACGATAACGGTCACATTCTTTACTTTGAGGGGATCGTAAAAGACATTACCGAGCGTAAGTTGCGCGAGATTGCGATGCAGCGCCAGCTAGAGGAACTACAGATTGAGATTGACGAAACTCAAAAAGCCCAAGACGTGGCCCAAATAACCGAGAGCACTTATTTCCAAGAATTACAGAGCGAAATTAGTGACATTGACTTGGATAATTTTTGGAGCTGAAAAGAAAATGATGACAGCCCCTGTATTTGGACCGAAAAAACTTTAGATTTTGTAGATAAAATGCCTCGATCATAGTAAATCGAGGATTGAGCATATGGTATCCCGCACTATCCCATATATTGACTTTCTCGCCATTGAAACGCAATATCATTTCCTAGCTGACGAGCGAGCCTTAGCCTTTTCGCGCTATGGAAAAGCCGGTGGCACGCCAGTTTATTACTTTCACGGGTGCCCCGGGTCTCGGTTTGAAGCGGCACCATGCCACGAGTGGGCAAATAAACTAGGTTTTGAGGTCTTCGCTCTTGATAGACCAGGCTGTGGCCAGTCATCTCAAGCTTCGGCATATCAAATACTCGACTGGCCCAGAGACGTGCTCGATTTTGCTAACCATATGTCACACGAGCGCTTTGGCGTGATGGGTTTGTCTGGCGGCGGTGCCTACAGTCAAGCTTGTGCTTACGCGATCGCAGACCGATTGCTCTTTGCCTACGATCTGGCCGGTTGGGCGCCTGTGACCCAAGTCGAGGAACTTAGAAGCTCTCTGGCTCCTTTGGACCAATTCTTTTTGCAGGTTGCACTGTCCTTTAGGGGATTGTTTCAAGCTCCTTTTGCGCTCCTTGGTGTCGCCGCGAAGTATCTAAGCGATCAAGGATTTGCCAATATGTTGCGCTCTTCAATGAGCGATGATGACAAAGCGTTTATTTTTGGCCACGCGAACAATGCGCACTTTTTTCGCCGCATCGTCCGCGAAAGCTTTGCCCAAGGAAGCCATGGTCCTGCTACCGATGCAATGCGATGCTACCGAGATTGGGGTTTCAAGCTAGACGATATAAAATATCCTGTGCAGATATGGCACGGAACGAATGACCACTTCGCCAGCTTCCGCTTTGCCCAGTACAAACATCGAGCCATAGCAGGCAGTTCCCTGCGGGTGTTTGAGGGGCGGGGTCATCTACATCTGGTGACAGAGTATGAAGCATTGTTCAAGGATATGCAGACGAGATATTAAATGCGTTGGAGAAGGGTGCCGCATCACCATCACCATCCCCATCAAGCGCTCAGAGAATATTGGTGAGAATTCTGGGGTCTCGAT
>JBCDFX010000074.1:0-12565 GCA_039177155.1 Cyanobacteria bacterium P01_H01_bin.119 | reverse complement strand
CGCAGCCGCCAGCGGGGCACCAATCGTCCGCATCTTCCCAGTCTCAGGCATCCTGGCAGAGTGTTCCGCTGCCCCATGTTATCCAGCCTGACGACTTGCAGACTGCGCCAGATGCTTTCGTAAGCGAGCCTGTCGCGGTTGATGGTGTGGTCACTGGCGATCGCGAGGCGGAGTTACTCCAGCTAATTCAAGATCTAAATGTCTGCAACGACCATCTGCTTCAGCGTGTGGCCCATCTGGAAGACGCTCTGGAAACTTCGCAAACGGCGCTCCAGAGCGAAATTGCGCGATCTCAGGATGCTGGCGCTCCCCATCCTCAGATTGCTCAGCTGATTAGCGATATTGACTACGCTCAAGAAAATCTTAAGCAGCAGCGCGTGCTAAACGAAACACTGCAGGCCCAGCTTGCCGCCGGACAAGAGCAAATTGCTCAACTAGAGCGCGAATGTGCCTTACTGCGTCAGCATGAGCGAGACAACAGCCAGGCCCTTGCTCAAACAGAAACTGCCTGCCGAGATTTACGCGTTCGGCTGCAGCGTCAGCAGCGCTATACGCTCCAGTTTAAAGTTGCTCTGGAAAAGTCTTTAGATGTGGCTGCTCGCCATGGCGATGGGAGTGTCTACCCCGCTTCTCAACCTGAAGCACCCCCCCAGCCTCCCCATCAGAACCCTGTTTTTATGCCCAAGACCCAAAAAATTCAACCCTGGAGCGCCGAGCCCGAACCTGTCCGCCCCGACCCTGGCCTTGATGCCTTAATTCAGCAGGCCAGAACTCAGCAGGCCAGAACTCAGCAGGCCAGAACTCAGCGTCACCCCAGTCCTAATCTTTCTGCTCAAACCGCTGAGAGGTCGACGCCTGGGCCGGATACAACGCCTGTACCAGAGGCTGAAACGCTCTTTTGGAAAGACCTGGAACGGGTCATTGATAGCCCAGCCGCCCCAGTCCCCTCGCCTCACGCTGCACTAGGGGATGACTCTGCGTCTTCGCCGGCTGATGCCGACTCTGATATAAGTCCATCAGTCCCTTTAGCGGAATCTGGAGCATCCTCTGAAGCAGCGGATCAAGCCATACCTGAAACCACGGCTGAACCTACACCTCAATTTACAGAACCTTCTCCGTGGGGAGCACCCATCGCCCAAGGCGCCTCGGCCCAGCCTGAATCGCAGACGGTAGCAGAGCAAACGGTAGCAGATCATGACGGTGCTGGTATACCGCCGACTGGTGAGGTGGCTGCAACCCCTCAAAGTAGTTCTAATCCAGATCTACAGCGCGCGATCGCATCTGCGATTGCGGGGCAGACTGTGACGCGCACAGCTCAATCGGATCAGGGGTTATTCTCAATGTCGGCGCCACTTGAGCCAAGCAACTCTCCCTCACCGTTAGTGAATCCGCTAAAACCTCAGAAAAAGATCAAATCCCTAGCGGCGGTTCAGCTTCCTAACTTTCCCCGCCGCAAGCCTCAGTCATCCTAGGAGCAAGTTTTACGCAACGTTGCATTGCGTTGACTCTCGCTTCGTCAGCGCATCTGCGGTTTAAAGTGAGGTTTGGCGAATGGAATTACGGCAATGACAACTTCTGCGATCGCAGCGGCAATCTCCACCTCACTTGAGTGGAACCAACTGGCGGACCTGTCCCTCGCCGGTATAGAAATCGATCGCGCTGCGGCTCAAGCAGTGCTTCAAGCCCCGGATACTGAACTGCTGGCCCAACTGGCCGCAGCGTATCGGGTGCGTCACCATCACTGGCGCAATCGGGTACGGCTGCACTTTTTGCTCAATGCCCAAAGCGGTCTGTGCCCAGAAGATTGTCACTACTGTTCCCAGTCCAAGATCTCTGCGGCAGCGATTGAAAAATATCCGTTTATGGCTCAAGAAAAGATTTTAGCCGCTGCCGACCGGGCGGCTCAGCTTAAGGCGGGTACCTTTTGTATGGTGATTTCGGGGCGATCGCCATCAGAAACAGTATTTCATCAAGTTTTAGAGTCTGTCCGCGCCGTCAAGGCCCGCCACGACCTAAAAGTTTGCGCCTGCTTGGGTCTGCTGGATGAAGCTCAGGCCCGCCAACTGGCCGAAGCCGGGGTCGATCGGGTCAACCATAATCTCAACACTGCCGAGGGGTTTCACAGCGAGATTTGCACGACCCACGGCTTTGATGACCGGGTCGAGACCGTTAGAGCGGTTCAGGCGGCTGGGCTGACGACCTGCTCCGGCGGAATTTTGGGCATGGGTGAATCTGACGATGATGTGATTGATTTGGCTCTGTCCCTGCGTCGGCTGGGCGTCACTAGCGTACCCTTAAACTTTCTAATTCCGATTTCGGGCACGCCGTTTGAAGGTCGGCAGGGCTTGACCCCGCGCCAGTGCTTGCGGATTTTGTGTCTATTTCGATTTTTGCTGCCCAGCCAGGAAATTCGCATTGCGGGCGGCCGGGAAGTGCAGTTGCGATCGCTCCAGCCCCTGGGTTTGTATGCGGCTAACTCTATTTTTGTGGGCGACTATCTCACGACCCCTGGCCAAGGGGCCCGGCAAGACTACGCCATGATTGAAGATGCCGGCTTTGTGTTAGAGTCTGCCGATGGTTCAGCCTTACCCGGTGTGTCGTCATTGGCGCACAAGCAATCTGACTCTCAATTCGTCTGAACCGTTCGGCAGATTGCGATAGGGCCAGAAAAACTTGGAAAAGGGCTGTCGCACTGCGATCGCATTTTGACCAGATGCATTAAAGTTATACAGGCCCGGCAGCATCGCCCTAGTGTTGATCAGATTGCTAGCAGCACAGAATATGCTGAGAACGCTGATGTTCAGCAGTTATTGGGTTCGCAGTCTGGTTCGAATCCCAGTCTGATCCGAATCGTATGGCAGCTGTATCTGTTGGCGCAATGGGCATAGGTTAGTTGTTACAGGCCAAAGCCATCGTCAGTGTTTAGCTTGACTTTAAAAAAGATGGCCTGATGGGTTGACGGGGGGCATGAGCGATACCTCTACATTTTTGGCAGGGTGTGCGACGACAGGCATGGCGGCGCTACTGTTGGTATTGGCCCGCGTCAGCCTAGATGAATCCGCTCCAGCGGTATCTGATGGACCGCCGACCACCGCCGTTCCTGAAGTGATCTCTCAGGTGCCGCCTCCGCCCCCTACGACGGTGCTTGAACCTGACAACCTTGAATCTGATCAGCGTGATCGCAGCGAACGTCAGCTTCAGCGCGAAATTGATCGCCAGCAAACCCTAGCTCAGCGGCTCGAAGATCAGCTCGAAGAACAGACACTGCTGATTCGCGACCTGGAAGATCAGCTTGAGCGCCAGGAGAATGAGCGGGCTGAAATTTTGGCTCGTTTAGATGAGCAGCAGCGCTCTCTCGATGGAATTACAGAGCAGCAGAGGCGTTTAAATACCTTAGAGCGATCGCCTGGCGATGCTCAAACCATTATGGTTTGGGTGGGTGCCGGATTCTTTGTGGCTATTATCGGCGTTGGTGGTCTTGCCCTAGTTGGCATTTTAATTATGATGTCTCAGTCGCCTCGGCGATCGCCCCGCCCAAGCGAGCCTCCCCTAATCTATCCGCCCGCGCCGCCCGCCTACCGATACTACGATCAAGATTTTTTGCCGCCGCCTCAGCTCAGGCCGTATCGCTCAGCGGCTCCCTATCCCAGCGAGGAGCTGTAATCTTTAACTGGCAAGCTTTAGCCGATAGTGACCTCTTAGTTAGACATTTCAGTTAGAAACTTCGGCCATTTCAATCACGCGGCCGTCATAGTCTTTAACTAAGAAATTTAAGGGGCGATCGCGGCGAATTTTGTGGCGAATGCCCCGCAGCTGCACCTGCATTAAGACCTGCTCTAGACAGTCGTGGTCAAAGCAGACATGGCGTTGGCGATCGCGGTGACCCAAGCTTGCACCCGTAATCACATGAAGTTGGGTATTTTTCTTAAGCTGGTACCAAAGGCCATCTGGGCTACTAAGGGCCCGATCGGCGGGGCTACTTAGCCCGCTAGACATATAGAGCGGGTCAATGCCCGCGGTGCCTAGAGTTTGCTCATAGTTGTAGTAATAGTGCAGGGGCACATCAGCCGCCGGCAGATTGAGCATTTGCTCGTAAAACTGCCGGGCCAGTTCTAAATCGGATACCATCACCGTATGCACCTTGGGCGCACTGGTGAGGAACATCCACATTGCCCCGGCATAGCCCACTAGCAGCATTACCATAATGCCTTGGGTAGAGAGCAAGCTATCTAGAGGCAGTCCCCAAAACGCCGCCAGGGTTTGGGACAAAAACGTGATAGAAGAAGAAACTGGAACCATAAGAGACCGCGAAGCTGATTAAACCAGTGTATTAAGAGATAGCGCTTACTTTTACTGCACCGGTACCCAGATAATTTGGCATAAGAGTGCACTCTACTAGTGTATCAATAGCATTTTGACTCTTCCAAGGCTTCTACAACCAGCTGATAACGCGCCCCATTACACAGTGGTGCTCTCTACTTCTTTAAATATCCAGCCTGTAGCACAGCTTCAATGGTATCTTGCACCAAGGGCCAGAGTTTAGGGGCCCCAGTCTCTACAGGGCGCATTCGCTGGAGCAATTGGGCTTTAGTAATGCCGTACTGTTTCCAGGTGCCTCCCTGAGTGTAGTAATTGTGCAGCAGCGGCTGAACTCGATCTAAGGCAGCGGCAAAACGAGCGGTGGGCGTTTCCTGGGTCTCAAATTCGTCCCACAGCGCCCGAAACGCCTGGCTTTGATCGGCGGGCAGTAAGCCAAAAATACGATCGGCGGCGGCTTGTTCCCGTTCGGCCTTGTTTATATTGCCCGCAGCGTCATAGCAAAAGGTATCTCCGGCGTCGATTTCAACGATATCGTGGAGCAAAACCTGCTGGATGGCGCGGCCCATATCTACCCCCTCCGGGGCGTACTCTGCCAGCGCGATCGCCATAAGCGCCAAATGCCAAGAATGCTCAGCGCTGTTCTCGCGGCGAGATTGATCAATCAACGGTGTCCGTCTTAAGACCGTCTTCAGCCGATCAATTTCAACGATAAACTGCAGTTGCTGAGCTAGACGTTGATTAGCCGTGATGGGGGCCAGAGCGGGGGCTGGGTAAAGAGAGGTCATAGATCTGCAGGGTTTCACTCCAGTGATGTTATCCTGTAATTGACTCGGATCCATGCGATCGCAACGCCCAAACCTTGTCAGGACCGGAAGGTAGCAGCAATACGGGATGCTTGTGATAGGCGTGGTCTCCGGGTCTCTTTTTTTGGCAAGGTTCGGGTTTGGAAAGGGGCTAATTTAGTATAAATAACCGGTTCTCTAAAGGGGGAGTTTTGAGATGGCAGGGTTTGGGGACTTAGTGCAAAAAGCTTTTTATCTGGGCGTCGGTGCAGCATCCTATGCCAGTGAAAAAGCAGGCACCACCTTTGGCGAGCTGCGATCGCAGGCTGAAAAAATTGCTGAAGAGCTAGTTGCTCGCGGTGAGATGACCGCAGACGAAGCCCAGCGAGTAGTGAATGAAATGGTCAGTCGCGCCCAGGCCGTACCTCAGGGAACTGATACTCCCGAAGAGCCCAGAAAAGAACCCAGACGTATTGAAATTATTGATGACGACGATGTCTCCGCTGCGTCGGCCGTCTCCGGTGTCGTCCCCGAAGATGCCGAAACGCTGCGTCAACAAGTGAGTGCTCTGCGGCAAGAGCTTGATATGCTAAAGCGCAATCAGAGTTAAGCCGCCGCCGACCCGGCTAGGATTAAGGCTGCGCGCCAGCCCTTGCTATTAGCTAAGCATCCCGGCGATACTCAGTGCCACAGGCAAACTGGCTAAAACTATAGTTCAAGACGAGAACAGTTGAATGATGGAAGAGTGGTCTAAACAACTATTGCAGGCATTAGAAACCGCTGCGGCGGGGGCTGAGCAGTGGACACAATCCCTGGCAGAGTCGGCTAGTCAGCAGCTTGAAGTCGGCGCTAGTGCGATCGCGGATTGGAGCGAAGACCTGGCTCAGCAGATTGAAGCTAATGTCAACCCTGAAATTGATCGGTGGACAACCACGCTGCAAGACTGGATGGAACCGCTGGAGGCAGCCATCGCGCCGGAAATTGAACGTATGGCCAATCAGCTTGATGAAACAGTTAGCCCATTTCTGGAGCAGTGGGTGACCGACATCGATCGCTGGGCAATCCAGGTTTCTGTCCCCTTTAACCAAACCGTCGATCCGTTAGTCAATCAGCATGCTGTCTGTGTGGGATGCTGCCACTACCACGGACAAGGCTACGGCCATACAACCCTGGTCTGTGGTATGTATCCCTATGGCCCGGATCAAGAGCAGTGCCCCGACTGGGAGTCCACCTGGAAAAACTAGGGGCTGTCATCATTTAGCGGTCAAGTCTTTATGCGGAAGGTGTTTCAGCCCCTAGTTTGTTATGCGGGGCGGGCGCGGTAATGTCTATACCGAAAATATTCTGGTTTTAATTGATGACGCGCCCTAGCGCCAATAGGACTCAGCTCAAAATCGGGTAAAAATGACCCACTGGTCCTTGGCCTTGACCAATCCGCAAAGAATGCTTAAGGGCCTCAGTAACGTAGCCTTTGCCGGCTTCAGTTGCCGCCAGTGGCTCTTTACCGAGGGCCAAGTTGGCGGCGATCGCCGCTGACAGGGTGCAGCCTGTACCGTGGGTGTCACGGGTCTCGACGGTTTCAGTACGCAGCGTGGTTAGATGGTCTCCGTCGTACCACACATCTACCCCCCGGAGTTGGTCAGCCATTGCGCCGCCCTTTACCAGTACCGCTTTGGGACCAAGCTGATAAATCCGCTGCGCCGCCGCTTCCATTGCCGCCAGAGAGTCGATTTCCATATCGCTTAGAATTTGAGCCTCGTAGCGATTGGGCGTCAATATCGTTGCCTGGGGGATTAAATCGGTGCGCAGGGTTGCGATCGCGTCGTCGTCGATCAGCTGTACCCCGCTGCGAGAGACCATGACCGGGTCAACGATAATAGCGGTCGGCTTCAGCTCGCGAAATTCCTCAGCAACGACTTTTATGATAGGGGCAGCCAGCAGCATTCCTGTCTTGACCGCCTGCACGCCAATATCATCAACTACCGCGTTAATTTGGGCCCTGACTGATTCTGGAGACAGCGGATCAACTCGGTCAACGCCCTGGGTATTTTGAGCGGTCACACAGGTAATTGCGCTCATCCCATGAACCCGGTGAAACGCAAAGGTTTTAAGATCCGCCTGAATACCCGCTCCACCGCCACTATCAGATCCCGCCACGGTCAGGGCTGTCGGAACATTTGTCATACCGGTTTTTGATGATTGCTCACTGCTTACCGACCGTTGGGCCGCCGCCGCTGTAAAAACTCAGGAATATCGAGTCCCCCTGGGCCAGTTGGCGATGTCGGTGGCTGGCCGCCGGGTGCGGGCGCCGCACCCAAAGATCGCTTTAGAGGTGTAATTCGTGAATCAGCTGTGCTATCAATGCTGGCAGCCTGCATCTGACTCTGGGTATTAAAGCCGGTGGCAATAACGGTAATGCGAACTTCACCCTGCAAGCGCTCGTCAATCACGGCGCCAAAAATAATATTGGCGTTGGGGTCTACCGCTTCGTAAATAATCTCAGCTGCAGAATTGACCTCATGGAGCGTCATATCGCTGCCGCCAGTGATATTGAAGACGGCACCCCCTGCCCCGTCAATGGAGGCTTCTAGCAGGGGAGAGGAAATGGCGGCGATCGCAGCTTCCCGAGCCCGCGACTTGCCTGAACCAATTCCAATGCCCATCAGCGCCGAACCCGCATCAGCCATAACGGCGCGCACATCGGCAAAGTCAACATTGACCAATCCTGGAATAGTAATAATATCGGAAATGCCCTGAACCCCCTGCCGCAAAATATCATCGGCCACCCGGAAAGCCTCCTGTACCGGCGTTTGCTCCGAAATCACAGAGAGCAGTTTGTCGTTTGGAATCACAATCAAAGTATCGACTCGACTCTGCAGGGCAGTAATGCCTTCTTCGGCTTGAGCCGTGCGCCGCCGGCCTTCAAAAGTAAACGGACGAGTCACCACGCCAACCGTAAGCGCCCCGGCCTCCTTTGCTACCTCTGCCACAACCGGGGCAGCGCCGGTGCCGGTGCCGCCGCCCATGCCCGCCGTAATAAAGACTAAATCGGTTTCTTCCAGCGCCGCCGCAATTTCATCGCGGGATTCTTCAGCGGCCTTTTGACCAATCGCCGGGTTACCGCCGGCGCCTAGCCCCCGCGTCAGCTTTTGCCCCACCTGTAAGCAATTTGTAGAGGGCGTTTCAGTGAGTGCTTGAGCATCTGTATTAACCGACCAAAAATCGATGCCAGCCACGCCGCTATTGATCATGCGGTTGACTGCATTGCAACCGCCTCCACCGACACCGATGACTTTAATCTTGGCAATACTACCCGGCACAATTTCACCGCCTTTCGCCATTGCTGATGACATTACACTGCTTTCATTCGGTTGTCCGGACTGAGAATGGGCGCTTAAGCTGCCATTGGCGCCCGTTTCACCGCTGATGGGCTCAACGCCGTAGGCATGCTCAGAGTTGCTTAAGCTATCGTCTGCGGCTTCTGGATAAGCAAATAAACGTTCTGATAGTGTTGATCCGACAGACATGGCTAATCACCTGAACTTCAAAACTTCCCCGGCAATTCTAGTCAACTATAAAGGAACTAACTGGAAAAACCAAACCAGCCCCAGCTCCACAAATTTATGGATAATTTGATACTGGGCAAAAAGAATAAGGACTATTTAACCTTAGATTTGTGGTGAATCAAGGGTAAGCCTCAAAACTTCAAAATCCCGTAATATCTATTTTTGAAAGATCTGCGGGCAAAGTCTAAGGGTCGATTCCATTTTGGTTAGCCTGCATCATCTGCACCAGGGGGCGAGATGGATTTTGAATATCTATGTAGGCAATATCTTCTGGATCGAGCTGCTGCTTAAGACTGCGCAGTTTGGCGAGGGCCGTAAGCTGTTGAGGAAAGCGATCGCTATAAGCCCCCAGATGAATTTTGCCTAGATCGGTATCAAGCACCATATTATCGGGAATCTGCCAGGCGATTTCTAGGATAATCACTGGACTCGATTGGATAGCGGCATAAATCTGTGGCCAGTGCGCCAGATGTTGACGCTGCATCTGGCGCACCGTGAGTCGGGGCAGGGCCGTCTCTTCAAAAAAATGGAGATTTTCTTGGGCAATCCAAACCCCTTGAGAATCCAGCAGCCCGGTGGGCAAATAGGCTAAACTTTGCAGCGCGATCGCCTCTGGAGGCGACTCCCCATGCTCATTCACCACCACCGCAACGGGTTCTCGCTCCTGAAGATAAATTTTCAGCGCTGGCGGAAACAGCCTCCGCCGCACCTGCACTTGGGCAATGGGTGCATGGGCGGTGATGTAGTCTTCTAAAGACTGGGGCTCTAGGTCAATTAGCGACTGGGGATAGTCGATGGGCAGCAGCGCTTGAATCGCTTCAGTCGCCAAAATTCGATTGCCCTCAATCTGAATTTGAGACGGGCTGTACAAGGTGGTATTGGAGGAGTTGACGACCCACACTAGGGCAGCGGTCAACCAGGCTACCGCAGTGGTGCGCCAAATTCGTTGAATAAGCTTGAGCCGTCGCTGCCGACGCAGTTGCCGTCGCCGCTCCGCTAGTTCGGATCGAGACGGATGTAACAGTCCTGAATCGGTCATCGTCGCGATTACGCTCTTCAATGCGCTCCTAATATTAACGGCATCTTTGGGGCCAGCAGGTGTCTTCAACAAACTTTACACCCTGATCGTTAGAATTGATACCGCCGCCACACGCTCAGCTAAATCAGCTTTTATCGCCGGCTCCGCCCTGAGCTTCTAATCCGCCCTGAGCTTCCAAGTAGTTGACCCACTGAATCGCCAATGACACATCCGTAAACGGGATAGCGACTCGGTGCTCGGCCAGCTTAATAATTAGCAGGGGACGTTTTGCCTGCTGGGGAGGATTAGCGCGATCGATGAAATGTCCATCTACCTCGACTTGTAACGATTGAACCGCGGTGAAATCAATGGTTTCTAAATCAGTTGGGCCGCTGCGAGTCGGTGTTCCCCAGGTTAAGGTGCCGCCCCGATGCCCAAGCACAGCGTAAATATCGTATTTGGCATTGTCGAAGTCTTCTGCCCAGCGCTGATAGGCTTCCAGCTTTTGGTATTCACGGCGTCCGGCCCAGGCTAGGCCAATAAAAATTCCCAGCAGCGGCAACCAAAGTAAACCCCGTTCCATAGGCTTTGCAACTCATTTTTCCTCATAGGGAAAACAATAGGCTATGGTTGTAGCCAATGGGGTGTCGGCACACTCAGCGGGACAAACACCATGAAAAACTGGATACTGACGGGTTTATTTTTGATTGGTATTGGCGTTGCGATCGCTCTCTTCCCGGGCTTGGGGGGCCAAGGAGTGTACGATAGCTTAATTTTGGATTTCCAAAATAACGCGTCCCAGGCTCAAATTGAGCAACTGCTTCAGCCGTGGACAAATAGCGGCCTACATCTCAACAGCGAGCTGGCCGATACAGAGCGCATTTATATTTTGGAAGGCGATCGCGAATTACTCCAAACCCTGCGCCAGTCAAAAGAGCTAGACGCGATCGCAGAGCATATTGAACCCAACTATCTCTACAGCGCCCAGTTTGTCCCCAACGATCCGGACTATGCCAAACAGTGGAATCTCCGCAGCATTCAAGCTGAAGCCGCCTGGGATCGCTCCACCGGTAAAGGGGTAATTGTTGCCGTGATTGATACGGGCGTGAGCCGGGTGCCTGACCTAAAAGACACCAAATTTGTTCGCGGCTACGATTTTATTGGCGATCGCAGCGGCACAGATATTGTTGATGACAACGGCCACGGCACTCACGTTGCTGGCACCATTGCCCAAGCCACTCATAACGGGTTCGGCGTGGCGGGGGTGGCGTTTGACGCTGCCATTATGCCGCTAAAGGTGCTGAGCGGCAGCGGCGGCGGTACCGTCGCTGATATTGCCGACGCCATTCGCTTTGCCGCCGACAACGGCGCAGACATCATTAATCTCAGTTTAGGTGGTGCCGGAGATAGTCATGTTTTGCGGGATGCGACCGAGTATGCTCACCGCAAAGGCGTTGTCCTGGTGGCGGCCGCCGGCAATGAAAATCGCAACTCTGCTAGCTTCCCCGCTCGATATCCCCATGTACTCTCTGTTTCAGCGATTGGCCCCAGCGAAGCTAAAGCGCCCTATTCCAACTACGGGGCGGGAGTCGATATTGCCGCACCAGGCGGTGTGCTGCGGCCCGATGCAACCAGCGGCGGCATTTTACAAAACACCGTTAATCCCCAAAATGGTGAATCCATATTTATCGCGTTGCAGGGCACCAGCATGGCTGCTCCCCACGTGTCGGGCGTTGCGGCCTTAGTTAAAGCCGCTGGCGTTGAAGATCCCGATCAGGTTGTCGATATTTTGAAACAGGCGGCGCGCCCCGTCAAAGACGACAGCTTAAACCACTACGGTGCCGGGCACCTCAATGCTGCCGCCGCGGTTAAACTCGCCGATGACGGACAGTTGAGTGTGAGACACTTTTTTCGGTGGCTGCGCGATAACGGCTATATCAACCTCAAGTTTTGGCTAGACGGCGGTGTGATTGCCCTATGGCCCAAACTGGCTATGGTGGTTGGCTCTTACCTGCTGGCCTGGCTGCTGCGGGTCTATCTTCCCTTTGCCTGGACGGGCCCCATGGGCTGGGGATTAGTGCTGGGGAGCTCTGGCTTATTTGTACTGCAGGGATTGTATATTTTTGATTTACCCCAGTGGCCGCTGAGGGTTGCGGGCAGTTCTCTGGCCGAGCTGGGCACCACTGTTCAAGGCGGCGGTCTACTCAACCCGATTTTTGCCAGTGCGTTGATTCCCTTTGGTCTACTGGCCCTACTGTTGAGTCATCCTAGCCTGCGGTGGCTGGCTGTGGGCTTAACGATCGGTATGACGGCCTGTCTAGGTGTAAGCGCTGTCGCCGATCCGGCCATGGTTTGGTTGGGAAGCGGTGCGGCAGCTCGCAGCTTTTTGATAATCAATGCGCTGCTGTGTTTTGGGATGGCGTATCTGGCGACAAAGGCGATTGTGACCCGCGCGTCAGCTGCTTAGCTGCCGTCTTCTACAGCGTTGCGCTTTAGGGGCTGACTATCGAGCTAATTCTACTAGCTCGGTACGTCCACTCCGATGCATTGAATAACAGGCATTGTAAATAGGCTCTATTTTATGGCTGATGCTGAAATCCTGACCTTAACGGGAACGGTAGAACGATCTACCCTGGGGCTGGGAGCCTGGTCGTTGATTACGCCTGAGCAAACCTATGAGATTGATCAAGCTAGCGCTCCAGAGGGGCTGCTTGCGGCACAGCAGCCGGTTGCAGTTAAAGGGCGTTTACGCCCGGATGTTATGACGACGGCGATGATTGGTCCTGTAATAGAAGTGCTAAGTTTCCAGCTCACCTAGGGGCTGTCATCATTTAGCGGTCAAGTCTTTATGCGGAATGCGTTTCAGCCCCTAGTTTGTT
>JBCDFX010000073.1:0-12573 GCA_039177155.1 Cyanobacteria bacterium P01_H01_bin.119 | reverse complement strand
CTGCCTGAACTGCGGCAGTTTTTGCAGCAGCGGCTGCCGGTCTATATGATTCCCAATTTGTTTGTCGCGCTGCCCGCGCTGCCCCTGACCCCCAACGGCAAAATTGACCGGCAGGCCCTGCCCGCCCCCGAAAAAATTAGACCGGAGCTGGCCAAGCAGTACGTGGCTCCGCGCAATCCCACCGAGGAAGCGATCGCGGCGATTTGGACTGAGGTGTTGGGCATAGAGACTATTGGCGTGCACGATGATTTCTTTGCCCTAGGCGGTCATTCCCTGCTGGCAACTCAAATTCTCTCGCGGCTGCGCGAAACCTTTGAGATCGAGCTGCCCCTGCGCCAGCTCTTTGAAGCCCACACTATCGCTGCAATCGCCGAGGTAGTTGAAACCGCACTGCTGGCTGAAATTGAAGCGATGAGCGATGAACAGGCCCAAGCGCTAATAGAGCAACCTCAATAGACCATGGATAACCCTCTTTCCGATCGAAAATCCCAGCTCTCGGCGGCTAAGCAGGCGCTGTTAGCTCGGCGGCTCCAGGGCCAGCGGGGAACTCGCACAGCCATTCCCCGCCGCTCGCCGGATCAGCCAGTGCCCCTGTCGTTTTCCCAGCAGCGCCTCTGGTTTCTCTATCAGCTAGAGCCGGACAACCCGGTTTACAACGTCCCCTTTGCCCTACACCTCCAGGGCAACTTAGATCTCTCAGCCCTGCAGCGAGCCTGGCAGACCCTGGCCCAGCGCCATGAAATCCTACGCACGACCTTTACTCAGAGCGCCACCGAGCCGCGTCTTCGGCAGGTGGTCCACCCTGAGACTGGCATAGCCCTATCGCCAGTCGAGCTGACTCACCTGGGTCAGTCCGTTTGGGCGGAAGTGCGCCGTTTGGCCCACAAAGAGGCGCTACAGCCGTTTGATCTGCGCCAAGGCCCGCTGTGGCGAGTCACGTTGCTAAGGCTGGCTGAGCAGGAGTTTGTGCTGTTGGTCACCCTGCACCATATTATTTCCGACGTCTGGTCTACGGGCGTTTTGGTGCGGGAGATAACCACGCTGTATTATGCGTTTGCCCAGGCTAAACCCAATCCCCTGGCGCCGCTGCCGATTCAGTACGGCGATTTTAGCCTGTGGCAGCGGCAATCGCTGCAGGGAGAGCGCCTCGAAACGCTGCTGAACTACTGGCAGTCGCAATTTGCCACCCTACCGCCGACCCTCCAGTTACCCACCGATCGCCCCCGTCCCTCTGTACAGAGCTTTCGCGGCGATCGCCGCCAGTTTTGGCTGAGCGCTGAGCTAACCACGGCGCTCAAAAGGCTGGGGCAGGCGGCTGAAGCCACGCTGTTTATGGTGCTGCTGGCGGCCTTTAAGACGCTGCTTTACCGCTACAGCGGCCAAACTGACCTGACGGTCGGCTCGCCCATTGCCAACCGCAACCAGGCCGCCATCGAAGGGTTGATTGGTCTGTTTATGAATACCCTAGCCCTGCGAACCCAACTCTCAGGAGAGCTGACCTTTCGGGAACTGCTCGAACGGGTGCGGCAGATGGCCCTGGAGGCTTATAGCCATCAGGATTTGCCCTTTGAACGGCTGGTAGAAGCGCTGCCCCTGACCCGAGATCTCAGCCAGACGCCCCTGTTTCAGGTGATGGTGATTTTGCAAAATGCGCCAGGCGCTGCCCTAAGCCTGCCGGGACTGAGCCTGAGTCGGCTTGAGCTGCCCAATCCCACCGCCAAGTTTGATCTGACCCTGATCGCGGCGGAAACCGAAGATGGCCTGCAGGGCATTGTGGAATACAGTAGCGATCTCTTTGACGCGGACACTATTGAGCGGCTGATCGGCCATTTCCAAACCCTGCTAAACGCCATTGTTGCCCGGCCCGACACTCGTCTCAGCCAACTGCCGCTGATGACCCCCACTGAGCAGCAGCAGCTAGCCCAGTGGCGACAGGTGGCGACGGTTGCCCCACCCCCGCTTTGCCTCCATCAAATCTTTGAAGCTCAGGCGGCAAAAGCCCCCGATGCGATCGCGGTGATTTTTGAGCAGCAGTCTCTTACCTACGGCGAGCTCAATCAGCGGGCCAATCAACTGGCCCGGCATCTGCGGGCTTTAGGGGTGGGGCCAGAGGTTTTGGTGGGGCTATGCCTGGAGCGATCGCTGGAGATGATTGTCGGACTGCTTGGCATTCTCAAAGCTGGGGGAGCCTATGTTCCTCTGGATCCGGCCTATCCGCGATCGCGGCTACAGTTTATGGTTGACGATACCCAGCTCTCGGTTTGCGTCACTCAGGCTGAACAATTAGAGTCTCTACCTGAATTCGACGCTCAGGTTGTGTGCCTGGGGCGCGACTGGCCCACCATTGCCCAAGCCTCCCCTGAGAATTTAGCCAGCCCCGTCACCGCCGACAACCTGGCCTATATCATCTACACCTCAGGCTCTACCGGTCGGCCCAAAGGGGTAATGATTCCGCACCAGAACGGGGTGCGTTTATTCAAAGCGGCTGAACAGCATTACGAGTTTAGCGACCGGGACTGCTGGACGCTGTTTCACTCCTACGCGTTTGACTTCTCGGTTTGGGAAATATGGGGAGCGCTGCTCTACGGCGGGCGGCTGGTGGTCGTGCCTCACTGGATCAGTCGTTCGCCTAAGGACTTTTATGAACTGCTCATTGAGCAGCAGGTCACGGTGCTCAATCAGACTCCCGCTGCGTTTCGTCAGCTTGTGGCGGTGGATGGTGAAGCGGCAGAGATTGAAGCGGCAGAGGTTGGAGAGGCAGAGGTTATGGCGACAGAGGTTGGAGCGGCAGAGGCGTCTTCGACCCATGCGTCCTACCCGGCAGATGCCCTAAAGCTACGATACGTCATCTTTGGCGGCGAAGCCCTGGCCATGGCGATGCTCGGCCCCTGGTTTGAGCGCCACGGCGACCTGCAGCCCCAGCTGGTCAATATGTACGGCATTACAGAGACCACGGTTCACGTCACCCATCGGCGGCTGGGCAAGACTGACCTGGACTGCTCAGGCAGCCCCATTGGTCAGGCCCTTGCCGACCTGCAGACCACCGTATTGGATAGCCATCTACAGCCTGTGCCAGTCGGCGTCCCTGGCGAGCTGCACGTGGGCGGGGCGGGGCTGGCCCGGGGCTATTTCAACCGGCCCCAGCTCACCGCTGAAAAATTTATTGCCAATCCCTTTGGTCCTGGGCGGCTATACAAAACGGGTGACTTGGTTCGCTACCGGCCCGATGGCCGTTTAGACTACCTGGGACGAATTGATCACCAGGTGAAAATTCGCGGCTTTCGGATTGAGCTGGGGGAAATTGAAGCGGTGCTGCAGCAGCATCCCCAGATTGACGCGGCGGCCGTGCTGGTGCGCACCGAGCGTTCAGAGCAGACCCGGCTTGTCGCCTACCTGACGCCGCAGTCACCGCAGTCGCCGCAGTCGCCGCAGTTGCCGCAGTCACCGCAGTCACCAGAGACAGCCGAGGCGTCCCGTTCGACTAAAGTGCTGCGGCAGTGGCTGCAGGAAAAGCTCCCGGACTATATGATCCCTGCCGCGTTTGTTTGGCTGGCCCAGATGCCCTTAAACGCCAACGGCAAGACCGATCGGGCGGCCCTACAGGCTTATCCAGTGCCCGACCTCGATCGCACCATGCTGGCTGAACCCTTTATCGCGCCGCGATCGCCCATTGAGCAGCATTTAGCTACGATCTGGACTGAGATACTTGGTGTCAGTCCGGTGGGCATTGACGACAACTTTTTTGAGCTGGGGGGCGATTCTATCCTCAGTTTGCAAATCATTGCCCAGTCTAGTCAAGCCGGGCTGCCCCTGACGCCGAAGCAGCTCTTTCAGCATCAAACTATCCGGGCGCTGGCAGCAGAAGTAGAAGCCGCCGCCGCTGAGTCGGCCAAACCCGTTATGGGGCCAGTGACGCTAACGCCCCTACAGCGCAGGGGGCTGGCGACCACGACGGCTCACGCCGAACTGCCGTCTGTGCAGATAGCCCTGCATCCGCCCCTGGATCTGGAGAATTTGCGGGGCATTGTGCATGATTTGCTCAATCACCACGATGCGCTGCGGCTGAGTTTTCAGCCGGAAGCCGCAGCCTGGCGTCAGGACAATTGCCCGCCCCTGGCTTCGCCCGCTGATTTGCCATATGGTGCGGTGATAGAGGTTACGGTGATGGGTGATGGAGTAATGGATGATGGGGTGATATCTGGGCCGCTGTTTCAAGCTGCTTTGCAGCCCTCTTCGGAGCCGGATCAACCACCGCAACTGCGATTTACCCTGCACCCTTTGGTGAGCGATCGGCGCTCCTGGGAGATTGTATTAACCGATTTTCAGACCCTATGGCAGCAGCGGCGCCTAGGTCAATCTCCGGAGCTACCGCCAAAAACCGTTTCCTTTCAGCAGTGGGCTAACGAGCTGCCGTTTGATCCTCAGCTTAATCCTCTACCGGATCAGGCTGATCCGGTAGAGGGCGCGGGTCGTGGCAGCCTCACGGTCAGCTTCGATCAGGCCGAAACCGACCGACTACTGTTGCAGGTTCCGCCAATTTACCAGACTCAGACCAGCGATCTGCTGCTAACGGCCCTGGCCCAAATTAACTGGCTCCAAATCGATCAGGCCCAAGCAGATCAGGCCGAAACTGACTGGCCGAAAGCCTCTGCGATCGCTGTGGACTGGTACCGAGACGGGCGAGACGCCTGGGACGGGGCCGATTTATCGCGCACGGTGGGTCAATTCGGGATGGTCTGTCCGGTCGATCTGAGTGTGCCCAGGGGGGCAGATTCCGCAATAGCCCTAAAAACCATTAAAGAACAGCTGCGTCAGGCAGCCCAGTCATACCCATCGGCGGAGCAACGCCCCAGGGCCGCCATTGGTTTCGAGCACGTCGATTTGGATACCGCCGCGATCTTAGCGCGTTTGCCGCTGAAGATTGTGGCCACCTCGGGTTTGAGCCAATCTCTGCTTGGGCGGCTGTCTTACCCCCTGAGTCTTGAAAGCCGCTGTGAGGGGGGCCAGCTCCAGATTTGCTGGCGCTATTGTCAGGAGCGCTACAGTGCTGCCGCGATCGAAGCGATCGCTAAGGAGTTTTTAGCTCATCTGCGATCGCTGATCGACCACTGCCTCAGCCCCGGTGCGGGCGGGTATACCCCCTCGGATCTGCCCTTAGCCCAGCTCGATCAGGCCAGCCTAGATCGCCTGGTGGCGCGTCAGCCTCAACTGGAAGATTGCTATCCCCTCACGCCCATCCAGCAGGGCTTTCTGTTCCATACTCTCTATACCGGCAACAGCCTCTATGTGACCCAGATGCACTGCTGCATACAGGGGCGGCTCAATGTCGCCGCGCTACAGCGCACCTGGCAAATTGTCAGCGATCGCCACGCCGTTCTGCGTACCGCCTTTGTTTGGGAAGATGTGCCCCAGCCGCTACAAGTCGTACAGCGCCAGGTGAACGTGCCCTGGCAGGTGTTTGACTGGCGCGGCCACCCCCCTGAACAGCAGCAGGCTGAAATGGCAGCCCTGATCCAGCGCGATCGCGCCACGGAATTCCAGCCGCAGACGGCTCCGCTAATGCGGCTAATGCTGGTGCAGCTTAGCGATGAGCGCTACGACATCTTCTGGAGCTGTCATCATTTGCTGCTGGATGGCTGGTCGATGCCGATGGTGATTCAAGAGGTGTTTACGGTTTATGAAAGCCTGATCCAAGATCAGCCAGCTCTTTTGCCAGATCGGCGTCCCTATCGAGACTATATTGCCTGGCTCGCCAATCAAGAGCTGGCTGCCGCTGCCGACTTTTGGACGACTTTACTACAGGGGTTTCGGTCGGCAACCCCCTTGGGCTATCAAAAAACAACCGCCACCCCCAATCACGACCTCCAGGGGTTTACCGTAGCGGCGTCAACGACCCAGGCACTCCAGGCGCTAGCCCAGCGGCAGCGGCTGACCTTAAATACGGTAATTCAGGGCCTGTGGGCCATCCTCCTGGGCCAGATTAGCGGTGATACAGACCTAGTATTCGGTGCGACAACGGCGGGGCGTCCCCCTACCCTGGCTGATGTGGACAAGATGGTGGGCCTGTTTATCAATACGCTGCCCGTGCGGGTGCAGTTGACACCAGAGCAACCCATTAGCCAATGGCTAAAGGCCATTCAGACCCAGCAAAGCCAGGCCCGGCAGTATGAGCACAGCCCGCTTAACCAGATTCAGCGCTGGAGTGATGTGCCGGCAGGCACCCCGCTGTTTGAGAGCCTGATTGTATTCGAGAATTACCGCGTCGATCCGGCGGTGATTTCGGCTCAAACCGAGCTGCAAATCCTGTCGGTGACCACTGCTCGCAACAACAACTATCCGCTCACGCTGCGGGTGCTGCCCAGAGAAGACTTTGTGCTGCAGATTATGAGCGATCGCACCTGCTTTGCCGCTGAAACCACTGCGGGCTGGCTCAATCATCTAGACGCAATGCTGCAGTGGCTCGTGGCCCATCCCGATGCCGCTGTGGGGGACTGGCAGGCCCATCTCAGCAGCCTCGATCGCCAGCGGCAGCAGCAGCAGGCCCAAAGCCAGGCCCAAACTCGCCTGAAAAAGCTGCGTACCACCCGGCGTAAAGCCGTTCGCGCCCAGTCTAACTCCCCATCTCCTCACCAGTCACCCCAACAAAATTAACCCATGCCTCCTTCTATGCCCTCGACTTCTTTTCCCGGTCGCCAGCGACGGCGCGTCCGCCTCAATACAGAGACCCTGGTGCAAAGTGCCCCGCTGCAGCCTGGCTCGGCCCTACCTTTGCTAGTACAGCCCGCCGCGGCCAGCTTAAACCTGACCGATTGGGTTAAGTCACAGCCCGCCGCGATCGCAAACTGGCTACAGGTCCACGGCGGTATCTTATTTAGAGGCTTTCAGCTCCAGGACGTGGCCGACTTTGAAGGGTTTATCGGCGCGATCGCTCAGCCGCCGATGCCCTACACCTATCGCTCGACCCCTCGCACTCAGGTACAGGGGCATGTCTACACCTCCACCGAGTATCCCGCTGATCGCACTATTCCCCTCCACGGTGAGCTGGCCTACACCCGTCAGTGGCCCCTGCGGATTGCCTTTTACTGTTTACAACCCGCCGCCAGCGGTGGTGAAACCCCCATTGCCGATAGCCGCCGGATTTTGGCTCAGATCGATCCGGCAGTTCGATCGCGCTTTCAGCAGCAGGGAGTGCTCTATGTGCGCAACTACGGCAGTGGCTTAGATTTACCCTGGCAGGAAGTGTTTCAAACCGAGGATCGCGCGGTGGTTGAAGCCTACTGCCGTCAGGCTCAGATGGCGTTTACCTGGTATGGCAACGACCAGCTCCAAACCCGCCAGGTGGCCCAGGCGATCGCTACCCATCCCCATACGGGGGAAGCGGTTTGGTTTAATCAGGCCCACCTGTTTAATCTCAACGCCCTTGACCCCACCGTCCGCGACCACCTGCTGGCCACGCTGGCCGCCGATCGGGTTCCCCGCAATACGTTTTTTGGCGACGGCAGCGAAATTGGCCCTGAGATATTGGAGATGATTCAGCAGGCCTACGCCGCTGAAACCGTTGTCTTTCCCTGGCAACAGGGAGATGTGCTGCTGTTAGACAATCTGCTGGCCACCCACGGACGCCGTCCTTTTGCAGGCGATCGCCGGGTACTGGCCGGCATGGGCGACCCTTGGGAAAGCCACGACTTGGGCAAAACGGTGACCGCGAGCTGTGTTGCTTGATCAGGACAGCTCGGCTGTAAGGGGGTTTGTGGTAGGTTGCTCAAAATAGTACTTGAAGGCTGGCCAGCTTTCTGACAGGGGTCGCTTGATGCCTCTGCACAGATAGATTGGTAATTCGCTGTTGAATCCAAGGCTTGTTGTGTCAGTCGTGGTTGCGACTAGCTCGACGCTGTCAAAGGTTTGACGAAGGAAGGTAAGCTCGCCAGCAATGCTTAAGACGGTGTCGCCAGAATAATCTCGTGGCCCCCAAAAATAGTAGCCCGTATGGCCACTGATAGCTTTGGGCAGGTGGTAGGTAGGCCCGAAAAAGTCGACCGCGCCTGCATGGCCGTAAAACCAAGCCAAGATGGCGCACTCAGACTGCTCTTGCGGTGAGAGTTGCCGATAAGCCTGGGCGACCCGGGCAACTGTCTCTTCCCAACCCAGCATTAACCGAAAGTGCCAAGGAGCCTCAGCAGCGTCCTCCTGCATAGATTTGGAGAGGGTGGGGGGCCGGTAGATGATGTTGGAGTAGCCGATTAAGGTTTCGAGCGGCAGAATAGGCAGTGCGAGCGGCAACAGCACCAGTCCAGTGGCGATCAGGGCAAGCAGTGTGGTGTATTTCCAGGTGAGGTAACGCTGCAGCTTTGGTTCTAAAAAGACGACACCGGCGGCGAGCAGCATGGGATAGATCGGCAGTAAATAGTAGAATCGACCTTCAAATAATAAGAACCAGCCGACAATGATGATGTAAGACCAGCCCAAGGCGCGATAGCGTTTTCCAGAACGGGTAAACAAATAATAATAGAGACCACATCCCCAAACGGGAACCGCAGCAGGGTTGGTCAATATGATTTGCTGTAGAACCAAGTCAATGGCTGACTGGAAAAGCCCTTTCTTTTCGTAGAGACTAGCTTCGCGTTGGTGTTCTAGGAAAGGCCAATGGTGGTTAATTTGCCACACTATAGCGGGGATAAAAATGCCAATTGCCAAGATGCTGCCGAGTAAAAACCAGCGATTAAACAAAAGTCTACGGGCAGGTGTGATCAAGATCCCAATCACGAGACTGATGATGAAAAAAAAGATGGAGAATTTGTTCATCAACCCAATACCCGCCACTAAGCCTGCGATGGACCAGAGGCAGAGCCGTTCGGTTTTAAGAATGTAAAGGGTGAGATAGGCGCATAATGCCCAAAGCAATGGCTCAAAGGCATTCATCGTCAGGATAGTTTGGACAAACAGGTATCCCGGTGTCAGGATAACGGCAATTGCGGCAATGACTTGGGCGAGACGGCCGCCACCCAGCTCACGGGCAATCAGGCCGGTGAGGATGACGGTACCGGCTCCAGAGAGTGCGGGAAAGAAGCGAATGGCAAAGAGGGAGTCTCCCAGCATCCACCGACTGAGGTTAGCGATCGCAGGGGTGAGGGGAGAGCCTTCGGCAAAGCCCCAGTCGAGGTGTTCGCCAGCAGCCATATAGTAGAGTTCGTCAGCGAAGTAGCCATATTGATGGTTGGTGCCGAAATGGAGCAAGAGTTTGAACAGACCTAAACAGCAAAGGATAGCCAAATCGCTGCTAAACCATTGCTGCTTGTCAGATTTGGGGGGGGAGGGGGCTGAAACCATGTTCGGAGTATTGCTCCGCAGAGATTTAACCGTTAGATCGCGCTACACCGCAGTGAATCGTTTCGATTCATGGGTTGGGGGTCTTTCGAGAAAACCGCTTTGAACCAGGTGGGCAAAATAGTTGCCCATCAGGGTCTTATCCAGCGTTGGGCAGGTGATGGAACTCCCCTTTAGCCCCCGCTGGGTATTTTGCAGATCAAAGGGCTGAACAATAGGGCGCGGTGCCTGAGGCGGGCTAGACTCAGCTGCCCCGCCGACATTACCGGCCTCTAGGCTAAGGGATTCTTGTGCCGCAAAGACCGGAATCAGTGGATATAGCGCATTTTCCTGACTGCCTTGATGGACTAGCTTGGAGCGCCATGACTCATAATCGGCCAGCTCTACCGGATAGCCCAGCTCTGAAATATATCGGAACACCGCTACCATCGAAAGGGGCTGCGGATTGACGAGGTGGAACACCTGATTCAGCGAAGCAGGCTGTTTAGAGAGATACACAATCGCCTGGCTGACATAGTCACAGGGATTTAGATCTAGGCTGATACCGAGATCGGGCAGGCTGCCAATTTGAATACAGCCCTTGATCATGCGGTAAATCATATCTCCCGGGTTGCAGACCCCCGTTTGGCTATGGCCCGTAATAAAGCCGGGGCGGTAAATGCACACGGGTAGGCCGCGATCGCGAGCCGCCGTCACTAGCTTTTCGGCCACCCACTTGCTGCGGGCATAGCCGCTGCCCGGCAGCGCAGCCAGCGTCAGGGGGCTATCTTCTTTAATCTCCTGGGCTGCTGCCTGGCTAGACGGCACCACTCCCGTGCTAGAGACAAAGTGCAGGGGCTTGACCTTGATCTGGCTGGCGAGCCGCACCACTTCCTGGGTGCCCAAAACATTGGCTGCTCTAAAAGTCTCGTAGGGAGCAATATCGTTGACCTGAGCACCGCTGTGATAAATCACGTCTAGCCGTGCCGCCAGTTCTGAAAAGGTAGCGTCGCTTAACCCCAGGCGCGGCTCGGATAAATCGCCCACCACGGGCCTGATACGGAGGCTAAAGGCATCATTCCAAAGCTGATAGGCGACCAGCTTGGTCTGAATTTTTTGCCGACCGGCTTCGGCGCTGGCGGCCCGCACCAGACAGTAAATATCGGCCTGGGTATGGCGCAACAGCTCATAGAGCAAAAACGCACCCAAAAAGCCCGTTGCCCCGGTCAGCAAGATAGCGGCTGGTGGACTATCAAGGCGGTAGGGCGTTCCCGGCTGAATGGCAGGATCGAGAATGGCTTCAGCCGCGAAGTCAATGGCGGGTTCTAGATCGGCGTCGGCGTCAGGATTGTCCTGGAGTCGTTGAATTTCTTGGGTAATGCTGGCAATCGTTGGCGCATCGAACAGGCGGCGCAGGGCTACTTTGACCTCAAAGGCGTTGCGCAGGCGGGTAAACAACTGGGTAATTAGCAGCGAGTGACCGCCGAGCTCAAAAAAGTTGTCGTGAATGCCCACCCGCTCAATGCCTAAAATCTCTTGCCAAATCTCTGCGATCGCCGTTTCTAAAGGGGTGCTGGGAGCCACATAGGGCCGATCTTCAGAGCGCGTCTCAGGGGCAGGCAGCGATCGCCGAGCGATTTTACCGTTGGGGGTGCGAGGCAGTCGCTCCAGCCGCACAACCGCTGAGGGCACCATATGTTCGGGCAGCTGGTTTTGGAGGTGTTGTCGCAGTTCCACAGCCGCCTCAGTGGCTGTGGCTGGGCCAGATGTTGAGCCAGATGTTGAGCCAGATGGGGCAACCCAGTAGGCCACCAATGCCTGGCGGCCCGGCGCGTCTTCGCGGACGATTGCAACGGCCTCACCCACCGCTGGATGCCTCATCAGCACGGCTTCGATCTCCCCCAGCTCAATGCGGAAACCGCGCATCTGCACCTGGTTGTCCAACCGGCCCAAAAATTCTAGGCTGCCATCGGCTCGCCAGCGGCCCAAATCGCCGGTCTTATAAATTAGGCCGTGGTGCTGGATTGACTCATTTTTTGGCCTATTTTTTGGCCCATTTTTTGAATTGAGAAACGGGTTGGGTACAAAACTCAGGCTGGTTTTTGCCGGGTTTTTCCAATATCCATTGCCCACGCCAATGCCTGAAACCCCAATCTCACCCGGTGCGCCAATGGGCAGCAGCCGCATTTGGGGATCTAGCACGTACAGGCTAAGATTTGCCAACGGTTGACCAATGGGAACATAGCGCTGATTAGCGGGTAAAGGCTTCCTCAGTACGGCCTGGGTAATATCATCTGCCGCCTCCGTTGGCCCATAGGCATTGACAATCGGAATGGCCGGATAAAGCTTTAGCCATTGGTTAACCAGCTCGACCGCCACAGACTCCCCGGTAACCATCATCCACTTCAAATCCGGTAGCGATCGCTGATCCACCGGCAGCGGGCCAACGTAGTCGATCAGCGCCTTCAGCACCCCCGGCACCAGCTCAACTAGGGTCAACGCTTCTGACTGAAGGACGGCCAAGAGCGCTTCTGGATCACACACGGCCTCCGTATCGAGGATGACGGTTTTACCGCCGGTGAGCAGGGAGCCCAAAAACTGCCAGACGGAGATATCCGAGGAGGCCGGCGCACTCTGCAAAAAGTTAAAGCTAGGCCGCAGCGCCAGGGCGTCTAGCTGGGCATAGATATGGTTTACCGCGCCGTCATGGCGGACGATTGCCCCCTTGGGCCGTCCGGTCGAGCCAGAGGTGTAGAGCATATAAGCGGGGTAGATAGCGCTCTGCGGCCCAGGCAAATTGTCGGCAGCAAGCTGACTAAAGGCCGAGCGATCGCTAATCTTGACCGCAGCAGCGGTGGTGAAATTTTTCGGTAGCGTCTCTAGACAAACAATCTGCTCTACCCCTAAACCCCCATTGTCCCCATCGCCCCCATCGCCAAATAAATCGCCGAGGGACTCTAGGGTGGCGGCATCGGTCAGTACAAATCGAACTTCGCTATCGGCTAGCATATAGCGGAGGCGATCGCGGGGATAGGCGCTATCCATCGGTACATAGGCCCCGCCCGCTTTATGAATCGCTAAAATTGCGCTCAAAAAGTGGACATCTCGCCCTTTTAAGATGCCGACAAACTCGCCGGGTTGCAGCCCCAACTGCTGGAGATATCGCCCGATCTGATTCGCCTGCCCATTCAGCTCTCGGTAAGTCAGCCGGATCTGGCGCCAAACAGCGGCAGGCCGATCCGGTGTCTGAGCCACCTGGGCTTCAAAGAG